>CALESU010000173.1 GCA_937914905.1 uncultured bacterium | reverse complement strand
GCCATTTTGACAACCATGGCATTTTCTGTACATGACACTATTGTGGTGTTTGACCAAATGCGCGAATATACAAAGCAATTCGGTGCAGGGCAAGCAGAGGAGCATGCAGATCGAGCGGTAACAACCACTATGGTTCGCTCTCTCAATAATTCATTTACGATCATGTTTATGCTTGTTGCGCTTATCCTTTTAGGAGGAGACACGATCCGATTTTTTGCAGTCACTCTCCTTATTGGTACCATAACCGGCACCTATTCATCGCCATTTGTTTCCGTACCCATTGCTGTTTGGCTTGAAAAACGCAAAGAACATAATCAGCAACAAACTTCATGAATATAAGGACATATCCTCTTGGCTCTATGCAGACAAATTGTTATCTTCTTTCGCACGAAGATGTGGCACTTCTCATTGACCCTGGTGATTCTGCAGATTTTCTTCTTGAGCAAGTTAGTAGATCAAGCCTCACTCTCATTGGGCTCCTCGCGACTCACGGGCACTTTGATCACGTCATGGCAGTAGGGGAGATTCAAGCTTCATTTCCCGACCTTCCCCTTTATATCAATCCTCAAGACCATTTTTTACTTGATAGAATTCAGGAAACCGCGCGTCACTTTTTAGATTATGAACCAGCCGTACTTCCTATCCAAAAGCAAATACCTCTTGAAAAAGGCAAACTTACCATTGGCCCATTCTCATTTACTATTATCGAAACACCCGGCCACACACCGGGGAGCTGCAGTATCTATCTAGAAGCACAATCGGCAGTATTTTCCGGCGACACCCTCTTTATGGGTTCTGTAGGAAGAACTGATTTTTCCTATAGTAGTCCACTTGAATTACAAAAATCATTGAAGAAGTACCATACATTGCCTGAAAGTACCACAATATATCCCGGGCATGGAGAAAGTACTACTATCGAAAACGAACTCACCCATTCTCCATTTCTTTCTTCAAAGCAGGTAGGCGACTAAGTAGTGTTTCTCGATCATTGGGTATTTGTTCTTCATCTACTTCGTCAAATAGCTTTTCTAAGATTTTCCCTATCAAAGGCCCAGGTTTTATATCAAGCTCTTTCATGATGTCGTGCCCCGATATGGCAAGATCTTTAATAGCAAAGGGTACGTATTGGACTTCTTCGATCCGCTTTTTAAATAGTTCCGTTCTCCAAGAAGTTTCTCTTGCTCCCGATCCCAGACGATCTCCCGTTCGTAAAGCAAGCATCTCATCCACAAGCTCAACGCCAATTTGCCGGATGAAGCGGCGGATTGCTTTGTCTGATTGTTCTTCAGAGACGGTAAATTGGTGGTGTCGCACCAAGCTAACAAGTTTTGTTTTTTGGCTATTTGATAATCTGAACCGCTCTGCAATTTTTACCGCCATCATTTCTCCTACTACTTCGTGATTATAAAAAGTTATGATGCTCGTCTCGGGATCTTTGCGATACGTTTGGACTTTCCCTATGTCATGAATAAAAGTTGCAAAACGCGTTATGGGGTCTGGTGAGGGACAATGACGAAGTGACTCTACAAGATGTGTCCCGACGTCATAAATATGATGTCGTTCCGGACTTTTTTGATCTACGCCAAAACAAATATCGACTTCAGGAAGAATTTGTTTGAGAATTCCTGAGGTCCTAAGTAGTAATACTCCTTCTGCAGGATGGGCAGAAGTGAGGAGTTTGAGAAATTCATCGCGAATACGCTCGCCAGAGATATCTTTAATTCGGGTTGCATTTGTTTGTATGGATTCAAGAGTACGTTCTTCTATGGTAAATCCCAGCTGAGCAGATTGTCTCACTGCACGCATAAGTCTGAGCGCATCCTCTTGAAATCGTACTTCTGGATTTCCCACACACCGAATGATTTTCTGCTGAATATCTGCCTGTCCATCAAAAGGATCCACAAGGTCCGTTCCATTAAATGCGATTGCGTTAATAGTAAAATCTCTCCGTGCAAGATCATCTTCAACTCGCGTTGCCCATGTCACCTTATCCGGATGTCTTGCGTTTGAGTATCCCGACTCACTACGAAACGTTGTCACCTCAAATATCGTTTCTACCCCATCCATCTCAAGAGGAATTCCTACAGTGCCAAAGGTGTTTTCATAAAAACTATGCGGAAAAATCTGCATTATTTCTTCCGGAGTGGCATTGGTTGTAAAGTCCCAATCATTCACCGGTTTTCCCATTAGTATTCCTCGAACGGTACCGCCCACCGCATATATTTGGAATCCTTTTTGATGAAAAGGCTCAAGGAACTTCAGAATATCAGGGGGAAGTGATGGCATGTGAGCTATTATAATCCGATTTACTCAGTAATAAAACTCTTTAAAATGTCTATATTCTTTTTATCTGGACCATTCCCATCAAATCCCGGAGTTTCTAAAATGATAGGAACATGTCTCGTCCTCTTCTCATTGAGAAAAAACTGAAACATGTGAGGATTGACAAATCCTTGTCCGATATTCTCATGTCGATCCCGCAAAGAGCCTGCAGAATCCCTACTGTCATTCATGTGGATGAGTTCAAGTTGATCCATACCTATGAGTTTGTCGAAGTTTGCGAGAAAAGAATCGAATTCGTGTTGGGTGGTAAGCGCATACCCTGCTGCGTGGAGATGGCACGTATCCAGGCAAATCTTAAGCCGAGGGTTGACTATGTCGTGAATGATCTCTCCCAGTTGATCTATCGTCTCTCCGATTTTCCGCGTTCCCGCATTCTCGAGTATCACGAAAGTATCTTCAGGAGTTTGTGCGAGGACTTTTTGGATATTTCCCAGTAAGATTGGATAATTGGCGTGTTCTTTCAAGGATCTTGTTACATTCTTGTTCTTAAATGATCCCGTATGCACTATGCTACCCCTCACACCCATTTGATGTGCGAGATGTAGTTCTTGGATCAATGCGAGTACAGATTTTTCACCAGTAGTTTCAGGATCTGCCAGGTTAATGAGGTAATTTGCATGAAAGTACACGGGATCAATTCTCAATGTGCTTTTGAGTTTTGTGAACTGCATGATGGAGTCTGCAGAAGGACTTGCGCTTGCCCACGTGCGGGGAGAACTAGAAAAGATCTGCAAGCAATTTCCTTCGCGAAGAGCTATTCCTTCTAAAGCTTTTGCATATCCTCCCGAAGTAGAAAGATGTGCTCCTATTATGCGATCCATATGTCATTATTTTACCTATTGCATAGATAAATAGATACACTATAATTTTTCTAATCTTGTATGGCTCGATTATTTGCTTTCTTCAAAACAAATAGAACTATCATCATTACGATACTATTCTTCGTACTGGGGATAGGAATTGGTATTGGGTCTTCGTTTTACTTGAATCATTTTGATCAAACAAGCCGTGAACAAGAAGTTTCAATACAGAGTTATCATGAATCGGGAAAATTAACAAACCCTATCCTCGACTGTGAAATCTACGGAAAAAATCAATTTGCTAGTCTCGAGCAGCTAGATTACAAGATTTCCAATGAGATTCAAAAAATGGAATCGAGCCCCTCAGTTAAACAAGTTGCATATTACTTTCGAGAAATGAAGAATGGTGGGTGGGTCGGTATTGATGAAAAAGTAGACTTTGCTCCAGCGTCACTTCTGAAAGTTCCCCTCATGATGGCAGCATACAAGAAAGCCGAGAAAGATCCGAAAGCACTTGATACGGAAATACTCTATGTCAAGGATGCGCAGGCATCATTAGGATTTTCTCAAAATATAGTGCCTTCAGTCAAACTTGAAAAAGGATTGGCGTATCCGATCAAAGACATACTTACTTCCATGATAGCTTATTCAGATAATGATGCCCAACAAATGATGGTAGATTTTCTCACGCAATCCGAGATAGATGAGACGTATGTAGATTTAGGATTGGAGATACCTGGTGTCCGCCAGGCAGAAGATATTATGTCTGTTAAAGATTATGCAACGTTTTTCCGAATTTTATACAATGCAAGCTATTTGTCTAGAGATTATTCTGAAGCTGCATTACAACTTCTAGTTAAGACAGAATTTAACGGTCTTACCGGACTTTTACCTCCGGGCATGATAGTTGCTCACAAATTTGGCGAGAGAGGATATTTGGACGAAACAGGTCAAGAGCTCAAACAGCTCCATGACTGTGGTATCGTTTATCATCCTATTCGACCCTATTTACTCTGTATCATGACGAGAGGGTATGATTTTGAAGAACAAAAAAAATCCATCCAATCACTTTCTAAAATGACCTATGACGATGTGGTTCGCAGAAGCGCAACTTCCTCTCAAAAATAATTGCTACTTGACACAATTTAGCAGAGTTGATATAGTAATGCTAAGTCATAGTTGAGAAATCGTATCAATCAGTTTCAGTTTTTCTTACAACTATCGATATTAATATGGATATATTGTCCCAAAGGCAAATAGAAATACTAACCGCGATCATTCGGGAGCATACCGAAACGGGTCAGGCTGTAGGCTCTGAAATTTTGGAAAAAAAATATAAACTGGGTGTTTCTCCTGCGACTATTCGTAATGAAATGGTTACTCTGGAAAAAACAGGCTACCTTCAGAAAACTCATTTTTCTTCTGGAAGACTCCCTTCTCCAAAAGGGTATCGTTTCTTTATTAACAATGTAATGAAGGAAAAAGAGCTTTCAACAGTTGACGAAGTCGCATATAAGCATAGCATATGGGATGAACGTCAAAAAAAACATCGCGTACTTTCTCAAGCAACCCGAGTCCTTGCTCAACGAACGGGACTGCTTTCATTAGTCGCAACAGACACTGGTGATCTGTATTACGCTGGAATTGGGAACATATTGCAACAAGAAGATTTGATACATTCCAATATTTCAAAAAACTTATGCTCGCGACTTGACGAGATCAATTTTTGGGAAGAAATTTTACGACAAGCATTTATAGGCGAGCAAGACGTTCTTCTCATTTTAGGAACGGATGATTTCCGAGATCCTGTTTTTGATTTTTTTGCAAGTATTTTCGGAGATTTTGAAGCAAATAATTCGAAAGGTATTATTGGAGTAGTTGGCCCCAAACACATGAATTTTGAACGAGTAGTGCCACAAGTTCGATTCTTTTCCCATCTCATCGAAGATGTGATAAAAGAACACGCAACCTAAAATCTATTGTTTATCAAAAGATATCCTATGACACACAAAAAAACCCACACACAACCAGAAGCTGAAGAAAAACTCAAGACAGAACCTCAAGAGGATGCAAAACAAGAAATACAGATACTGAATGACAAATATTTGAGAGCTCTTGCGGATTATCAAAACCTTGAAATGCGTACGCGACAAGAACGGGCCATGATGCGAGATTATATTACGAAAGAAGTCGTCTCGCGCATTCTTCCCGTCGTAGATATGATAGAACAAGCTGAGGTGTTTACTTCAGACCCTGGTCTCAAGATGGTTTCAGAGTCATTCAAGCGAGTTTTGAAAGAATTGGGATTGCAAGAATTGGACCTTCAGGGTAAGCAATTTGACCCACATACCGCGGAAGTTGCTGAAGTTGTCGAAGGAGAAAAAGAAAATACAATTGTACATGTCGTCCAAAAAGGATACATACTCAACGGTCAACTTGTCCGACACGCTCGGGTTACCGTGGAGAAAGTGCAGAAATCAGGATAAAGCGAATCAATTGTTATAATTTTACACACATATATATGTCAAAAATAATTGGTATAGATCTCGGAACAACAAACTCTGCAGTTGCAGTCATGGAAGCAGGGAAACCTAAAATCATTTTTTCTCAAGAAGGGAGAAACGTCATTCCTTCCGTAGTAGATCCGACTAAGCGGATCGTGGGAGACGTGGCAAAAAGACAACTTGTTTTAAATCCTCAAAAAACCATTTACTCAATCAAGCGCCTCATGGGTCGTAGAATCTCTGACGCATCAGTAAAGAAAGAGCAAGAATTTTTGCCCTACAAGATCAAAGAGGGAAAAGACGGTCGAGTAGCTGTTGAGGTTGAGGGAGAAACATACACTCCTGAAGAAGTATCCGCAATGGTTCTCAAAAAAATTAAAGAAGATGCAGAAGCATATTTGGGAGAAAAAATTGAAAAAGCAGTAATTACCGTTCCGGCATATTTTGATGATGCACAGCGTCAAGCCACAAAGCAAGCAGGACAGATTGCAGGTTTGGAAGTTGAGAGAATCTTAAATGAACCTACTGCCGCCGCTCTTGCGTACGGTTTAGATAAATCACATGCACACACCATTGCGGTATATGATCTTGGTGGAGGAACATTCGACATTACCATCCTTGAACTTGGTGACGGTGTATTTGAAGTGAAGGCAACCAATGGCGACACACATCTTGGTGGAGACGACTTTGATCAAGTCCTGATTAACCACATTGCTGATGAATTCAAGAAAGAGCACACCGTCGATTTAAGAAAAGATACACAAGCATTACAGCGTTTGAAAGAAGCTGCAGAAAAAGCAAAAATTGAGCTTTCTTCTTCGCAAGAAGCTGAAATAAATCTTCCATACATCACCGTCCGAGACAATCAACCTTTGCATCTGGTGCTTAAAATATCCCGTGCAAAGTACGAATCCCTCGTTGACGAATTGGTCAAAAGGAGTTTTGGTCCCGTACGAGCGGCGCTTAAAGATGCAAAATTAGAGCAAAAAGATATCAATGAAATTATCATGGTGGGAGGAATGACTCGCATGCCAAAGATCGTTGAGGAAGTAAAGGAATTTTTTGGAAAAGAACCCAATAGATCAGTCAATCCAGACGAAGTGGTTGCAATAGGGGCGGCAATTCAAGGAGGAATTTTGACAGGAGACGCAAAAGACGTGGTGCTCCTCGATGTGACCCCGCTTACCATGGGCGTGGAAACTTTAGGTGGAGTAACCACTCCTCTTATTGAGCGAAATACCACGATTCCTACCTCGAAATCCGAAACATTTTCTACCGCGCAAGACAACCAGACACAAGTGCAAATTCATGTCTTGCAAGGGGAACGACCAATGGCACGAGATAACAAATCTCTGGGAATGTTTAATCTTGATGGGATCCCACCTGCTCCTCGGGGCGTTCCTCAGATTGAGGTTACGTTTGATCTTGATGCAAATGGACTATTAACTGTTACCGCGAAAGACAAAGCTTCTGGTAAATCCCAAAGTATCACCATAAAGGGAGGTACGGGTCTATCCGATGCTGAAGTTGAAAAAATGAAACAAGAAGCAGAAGCTCATGCCGACGAAGATAAAAAGTTAAAAGACCGGATTGAGGCCAAAAATAAAGCGGAACATCTCGTGTACACAGCTGAAAAATCCTTAAAAGATGGTGGAGATAAAGTACCTGCTGAGATCAAAACAGAAGTTGAAGACAAGATAAAGCAGGTAAAAGACCTTATGGCAAAAGAGGACGCAGAGCCAAGTGAGATAAATGCAAAGGTCGACGAACTTTCCACTTCTTTGCAAAAGATAGGACAAGCTGCATACCAAGATAAATCAACAGAGGCACAGCCTTCCGAAGATCAAGCTGGTCAAGAAGAGGCTAAACCATCTGATTCGAAGAAGAATGGTAAAGGGGATGTCGAAGAAGGCGAAGTAGTTTCCTAATAAAAAGTTAAATACGGAGAAAAGGGGCGCCACAGAAATGTGTAGTGCGCCCTTTTTTCCTTTTGGTACCTTATGAAATCATATTACGAAGTATTGGGTGTCTCAAAGCAAGCAAATCCTGCAGAAATCAAATCTGCATACCGAAAACTTGCATTGAAGTGGCACCCAGACAGAAATAAAGCGCCTGAAGCAGAAAAAACATTCAAAGAAATAAACCAGGCCTATGAGGTTCTATCTGATGAGAAGAAAAAACAGACATATGACCAACTGGGTCATGATGGGTACACTCGCACGGGTGGTGGTCGTGGAGGGCAAGCAGGGGGTCAATCTCCCTATGGTGGGGGATACCAGCAATACTACAGCAATATGGGAGGGCAAGGAGTGAATTTTGACTTTGGTGGAGTAGACCCTTTTGATATTTTTGAACAGTTTTTTGGTTCACGGAATCCCTATGGAAGAGCACAACAACGATCCGTGTATCAAATTCGTCTCACGTTTGAAGAAGCCGTAAAAGGAGTCACTAAAACCACGGTCATTTCAGGAAAAGAACATAAAATCAAAGTCCCCGCAGGCGTTGATACCGGATCTCGCATTCGTTTTAACGAGTTTGACGTTGTGGTTGAAGTGATGCCTGATCCCATCTTTCGCCGGGAAGGACAAGATGTTATTGTGGAAAAACAAATTTCATTTCCTCAGGCAACGCTGGGCGCAGTAATTTCTGTAAAAACGATTGATAGTTCGATACAGTTGAAAGTAAAGCCAGGCACTCAATCCGGAACAACGGTACGATTGCGTGACCAAGGGATCCCGTATCCCAACTCCTCTCGACGTGGAGACCAATATGTCCAATACAAAGTAGTGACCCCTCAGAAAGTATCAGGCAAAGCTAAAAAGCTGATCGAAGAACTTGATCGGGAGCTAGGAGTATAGATTTTGACACAGTTGGTATGCAGATACAAACACATATTGATCATTTGGATAGGTATAAAACCTATCGGCGAATGACGGATGCTATTCATTCATTTTTAAATGCAAATCACTATCTCGAATTAGACCTTCCCATTCTTTCTCCCGCCCTGATCCCTGAGGGATATTTGGAAGTATTTGAGACAGAATTCCGCTATATGCAAAAGCGGGAAAAATTGTATCTCACCCCATCTCCCGAACTTTTTATCAAACGATTACTTTCTGAAGGTGTAGGGGATTGCTACTATATGGGCAAATCATTTCGCAATAGCGAACCCACTTCAGACAAACATTTCTCCGAATTTACCATGCTCGAGCTCTATAAAGTGGGAGAAAACTATACCTATATGAAACGTGTCGTATCTGACATGATGCGAACTATCACTCAAGAGCTTTATGGCACAGATTGGTTGACGTTTCAGGGAAAGAAAGTAAATCTTGCCGATGCAGAAGAGCTCACTGTTGCGGAAGCATTTGAAAGATATGCTTCCATTAAGCCTTCAGATCTTTTTGATCCTGATGCTTTTATTGCTCGTGCACGTGAAAAAGGATATGCTACGGAAGGTTTTTCATACGAAGATGTGTGGTCTCAACTGTACACTCAGGAAATTGAATCTCATTTGGGAACTTCCGGTAAACCCACATTTTTGTTTGATTATCCGCTAGTTTTTGCAGCGCTTTCAAAACCAAATCCAGATGGCAAGACGGCACAACGATTTGAGTTTTATATTGAAGGAATTGAACTTGGCAACTGTTACTCTGAGCTGGTCGACCACGAACTCCAATCAAAACGTTTACAAGGTGAGCAAGAAGAAAGAAAGAGATCTGGTAAAATAGAACATCCCTTAGATTACGGTTTCCTTGATGCATTGCATAAAGGATTGCCCACGTCAACGGGGATCGCAATTGGATTGGAGCGCATGGGGATGGTCTGGAGCGATGCTCAGTCTTTATCAGACATAATGCTTTTGACCATACAAGAATAATTACTTTATTAATTTTTCAATTTTTATGTCAGTGCAAGCGGGAAATCTAAAAAAGGGAGAATTCATTATCTACCAAAATGATATTTGGCAAGTCCAAAAAACTGAGTTTTACTCTCCGGGAAAAGGAGCTGCTCTTATGAGATCAAAGCTCAAAAACGTGACATCAGGAAAAACTATCGACTATGCATTTAAATCAAACGAATCGGTAGAAACAGTCGAAGTGACGAGTATTGAAATGCAATATCTCTATAAAGATACTGAAAATGCATTTTTCATGGATCAACAAACATACAATCAATACGAAGTTCCTTTAGTAATGGTGGGAGACATCATTCACTATTTCAAAGAAGGAGAAACGATGTATATTTATGTGCATAACGACAAACCCATTAGTGTCCGACCCCCCGTCAGCGTAACTTTGAAAGTTGTTGAATCTGAAGATGCAGCCCGAGGAGACACTGTAGGAGGAGCAAAAAAAGAAGCAATACTAGAAACAGGAGCTAAGGTTATGGTTCCTCTTTTTATTAAACAAAATGAGCTCATTACGGTTAATCCAGAAACAGGAGAATATACCGGTCGAGCAAATTCTGGTTGATTTGCTTGAGAGGTAACACTATGAATCAATCCGATTCCTTCACATCATGATTACTGTAGGAAAAATCCTTCAAGAGGAACGAATCAGGCAAAACGTGACAATAGATCAAGCGCATAAGCACACGCGCATTCGCACGCGTTACTTACAAGCTGTTGAAGAGGAGAATTGGTCAGCATTTACTTCACGAGTGTATATTGAAGGAGTAATAAGGTCTTATGCATTGTTTTTGGGTTTGGAACCTGAAAAAGCGATGGCATATTTCCGCAGGGATTATGAACGAGTTGACGATCTTGCTTTTAAAAAAAAACTTCCTTCTCTCCAGTTATTGCCCGAAACTAAAAAATTACTCATCGTATCCATTTCAATCGTTTGCGTTTTCTTTTTGCTTTATTTTGGCTATCAAATACTTCAATATCTTGCTCCTCCCTATATCACTATTCTTGAGCCACAGAAAAAAATTGTTCGGAATGTAGAAAAAATTACGGTGGTGGGAAAAACAAAGCCCGAGTCAACTATTCGCATTCAGGGAGAAGAATTTTTCCCCGACAAAGAAGGGATTTTCCGTTACTCATTTCCCCTTACCAAAGGAGTAAACACGCTTCGCATTGAAGTTGTGGGAGCCAATGGAAAAGAGTCAGTGGTATACGATGAAATTCTTCTTGAGTAAAACGGTAGTTACTTTTCAAAAATCTGCGAGGCAAGTTCACGGATTGAGGGCGTCGTTTGAGCCGAAAACGCTTTTGAAAACCGCAAGCGCTTGCTTTCCGAAAGGATCCGATCCTGACCAGGCACTGAGCGGACTTCTCCCAAAAGTCCCACTTCTCCCACAAACACAGAATGCGCGGGCAATGGTGTGTTTTTTGCTGAAGACAAGATCGAGGCAACGATCCCAAGATCTGTTGCAGGTGACTTTATCTCGATTCCTCCGACTACATTCATATAGATGTCGAGTTTCCCGAGTGAAACGCGGAGGTGTTTTTCTATCACGGCAAGAAGAAGCAGTAACTTGTTGTAATCTACACCCTTCACTACACGTCGTGGCATGGGGAGGAAGGAAGGAGTGGCAAGTGTTTGAAGTTCGAAAAAAAGCGGACGTTTTCCCTCCATGACTCCGATGAGTGATTTTCCGGGAACCACTTGTTTTGAATGAGTTTCGGTAAAGGCTAGCGGATCGTTAATCTCCACCAACCCTTGCGTACTCATTTCAAACATACCAATTTCTTCCGTCGTGCCAAATCGATTTTTCTGAGCACGCAGAACTCGGTAATGAGATACACGCTCTCCTTCAAATGTAAGTACGGCATCCACCATGTGTTCAAGTGTTTTTGGTCCCGCAATTTCTCCCCCTTTCGTAATGTGCCCCACCATAATAAATGGAATTGCTGATTTTTTCGCAAATTGGATGAGCCTCGCACTTCCTTCCCGCAGTTGAGAAACACTTCCTGGCAAGGCCTCCACATCTTGTGCATACATTGTTTGTACAGAATCAATCACCACAATATCAGGCTTTTCCTTGAGCTTTTCAATTCCTTGTATTACTGAAGTAATTTCGAGAGAGTCCGAGAATAGGAATCGAGAAAGATCCATGCCAAGTCTCACGGCTCGTTCCTTCACTTGTTCTCCTGATTCTTCTCCCGAGATGTAAAGAGTGGAAAGATTTTTCAATCCTTGAAGGAGGAGGGTAGATTTTCCTACACCCGGTTCTCCGGTAAGAAGAAGAACCTCTCCTTTGACCAACCCACCTCCAAGAACTCGGTCAAACTCAAACATTCCTGTGGGAATTCTTTTATTACTAAGCGATTGAATGGATGAAAAAGATACTGATTTAAATTCACCCACGGGACGATTTTTTTTATCTGAAGTTTCGGCCTGAGCTTCAAATGTATTCCATTCGCCACAGCTTGGGCACTTTCCCATCCATGATGCAGTTCCTTCTCCACAGTTTGTACAAATATACCTTCCCATGCCACCCATTGTACCGCATTTTCTTGCGTTGAATTTGGCTTTTTTTCTGATAGAATTAGCTGTATGGTAATTGTAAAAAGTGAGTTCGCACTCGCACTCAATCAAGTTGCATCAGAACGTGGAATAACCGTTGAAGAAGTCATCCAATCCATGGAGTCTGCCATTTTGGCTGCGTTTCGCAAAGAACATCCTGATCAATTCCCTGAGCGAGTTGAAGGCGAGGAAGATCAAGATGGAGGCATTACCGTAAAAATCAATATGAACTCAGGAGAGACTCATATTATGAAAGAAGAGGCAGATATCACACCTCCCGGATTTGGCAGAATCGCTGCACAAACTGCGCGACAAGTAATCGTACAAAAAATTCGCGAAGCCGAAAAAAAGACTGTAATCTCTCATTATCAAGACCAAGTAGGTACTCTCATCCGTGCACGAGTGATACGACGAGACATGAACAATGTATCTATTGACCTTGGAAAAGCAGAAGGCGTGCTTCCTCGTGAGGAACAAATTCGAAA
>CALESU010000172.1 GCA_937914905.1 uncultured bacterium | reverse complement strand
TAACAGGATCAACATATCTCATTCTCTATTCTCATCAAATTTATCCTCGAGTTGAAAAACTGCTGATTTTTTTAGAACTGAAAAAAACAAAAAAAGAACAAAAGAGAGATGAAGAATATGATGCGATATTATTCGGATACCAACGAGTGGGTGAAGATTTCATTAGTTCGTTTGAACGATTAGGACTTTCATTTCTTGTGGTTGATTTTAATCCAGAATCAATCACTTCTTTGCAGGAGAGGGAAATTCCCAGCCGATATGGAGATGCCCAAGATGCTGAGTTTTTGGATGAATTAAATCTCCGAAAAGTTCACTATGTTGTCTCTACCATTCCTGCGCAAGAAACAAATTTGCATATCGTGCGGAGAATTCGGGCAGTAAATAAACGCGCAATTCTTATTGCAATAGCACAAAATAGGGACGATTCTTTAGCGTTGTACGCAGAAGGCGTGACGTATGTTATCATGCCACACTACCTTGGTGCAGAGTATGCATCTCGGATGATTGGAAAGTTGGGGACTGACAAGAACGAGTATAGATCCATTCGTGAAAAACACCTGAAGTATCTTGAAGCACGAGCGGTGTAGCTTCCATTGTGCTCTTATTATTCTTGGAAGAAAGTAAAAAAAGAAGGGATAAATACACCACAATTATGATGTGGTTATGGTAGCATAATTGAATGGAAATGCGCGACTCTTATTACCTGACCCTCTCTTACTGCCCCGGGATTGGCCCTGTTACATTTGACCTATTATGTAATCATTTCGGATCAGTCGAAGAAATCCTAAAGGCACCTCTTCAAGAACTTTCACGGGTGATAGGATCAAATCTTGCCCGTCAATTGGTATCATTTCGTTCTTCTTTTGATTCAGAAAAAGTGTTGCAATCGTTAGCAAAACAACAGGTAACCGTACTCACACGAGAACACTCTTCGTACCCCCCTCAACTTGCTCAGTTATCAGATGCTCCCATTTGCCTGTATGTAAAGGGAGCTATTTCGAACTTTGATTGGACATCTGAATTATTTATTGGAGTTGTGGGAACGCGCAAGCCAACTGAATACGGAACTCAAATCACGCGTCTTTTAAGTCGGGAACTCGCGCAAGCGGGGACAATCATCGTGTCGGGACTCGCACTCGGCGTGGATGCGCTAGCCCATCAAGAAGCGGTACAAGCTGGAAAAAAGACCATCGCTTTTATGGGTTGCGGAGTGAATGTCATTTATCCATCAGCCAATACCCACTTGTATCATCGCATTCTCGAAACGGGTGGTCTCATTATTTCAGAATTTCCGCCTGACGCGCTCACTCTCAAAGGTCATTTTGTAGCGCGCAATCGACTTATTTCTGGTCTTTCACAAGGTGTTTTAATTACGGAAGGGTTACTCCAATCGGGCGCACTCATCACCGCAAGATATGCTTTAGCACAAGGTAAAGATGTATTTGCTCCTCCCGCTCCCATAACTTCTGATTTTTCAGGAGCACCCAATCTGTTGCTCAAGGAAGGGGCTATTCTTGTCACGGAAGTCAATGATATTTTGCGTGAATACGGGAAAGATAAATCGCGCACTACCTCTAGTCAGGATATTTCCTCCCTGACTCACGAGGAGCGCACGCTGTATCAATTATTAAAACAAGAATCTTTCACGTCAGACGATCTTGCACGATCACTCAATATTTCAGTGAGTGAACTACTTCCCCTTCTCTCTTCTATGGAACTTTCAGGACTCATTCAGCGAAATGAAATAGGCAAGTATCAAATAGGTGTCGCGTAAGAAGGAATTATCTTTGGGGAGCGTCCAATTTTTCTAAACGTCTGACGTATTTGGGTAGATGAATGGGTTTTGTCGCAATAAAAACATCAACCATTTCTTTTGCGCCATCTTCCGTACAGGCATCTGCGGCAAGAGCGAGCACATTGATATGGTCATTTTCTCTTCCATGCCTTACTTGCTCTTTCGAAAGTCCCATCCCGCAGTATATTCCCTTATAGCGATTTGATGCCATGCATACTCCAATTCCCGAACCACAAATCACGATCCCCATAAAATTATCAGGTTGTTGTAATACGGCTTGCGATACTTTTTGTGCAAAATCAGGGTAATCATCCTCTGGGTCATGTCCGTAGTTTCCCAAATCTTCCACACGAATATTTTGATTTTGGAGATACTCAACCAACGCATTTTTCAGCTCAAAACCGCGATGATCGGCGCCGATGAAGATGGTCATACAGTGTATAGTATACATATGATAGACACCCATTGCCACTTAAACTTTAAGAGGTTTAAAAAGAATGTGGATGACGTGATTCAAAGAGCGCATGATGCTGGAGTTCATACGATGATCATACCGGGTACAGACGTGAAATCTTCTCTCCGGGCCATTGAGATTGCCGAACAACATGAGGGTCTGTATGTTGCAGTGGGCATTCATCCTCATCATGTCGCAAACTACCTAAGCACTTCGCTACAAAATCCCAAACCATCTTACGAAGAAGAGCTTGCGAAGATCGAAACACTTCTTGCTCACCCAAAAGTAGTGGCAGTTGGCGAAGTGGGTGTAGATAAGCATGTGTATGAAGAGACGGTTTATCACAATTATGCTATTTCTCCGGAATTTGTTTCCCTCCAACGCACGGTGTTAAAAAAACAGATACAACTTGCGCTTGAGTTTAACAAATCTCTCATCCTACACAACCGAGACGCAAAGGAAGATTTACTGCAGATTTTGCGGGAATTATGGGACCCATCCCTTTCTAACCGAACCGTATTTCATTGTTGTGAGGCAGATCAAGAGCTGTTAACTTTCGCAAAAGAAAGGAAGATTATG
>CALESU010000171.1 GCA_937914905.1 uncultured bacterium | reverse complement strand
ACTCTTTTCTTTTGAAGCAAGATACCCAACAAATTGCTCTATGTCTTTTTTATACGCAACGATCGTAAAGAGAGACTTTCCTTGCTGGGTGAGGAATGTTACAAAGCGCTCCAACAATTTAGGAAGGAAATATTCATCCATATGAGCCTATAATATACCATAACCTACCGGCGAATACAAGCATATAATCATACGATGGAAATTATTCTCAAATAGCTGTCACTATTTCTTAAAATCAGGTACAATGATGTTCGTGATATAAATTTTCCCATTTTTTTCCTATGGCAATTACCCACGTTTCCGGACAAACATTTGATACTGAAGTTGTAAAGCACCAAGGAGTTGTTTTAGTTGATTTTTATGCCGAATGGTGCGGACCATGCAAGATGGTGGCGCCAATCCTAGAAGAGCTTGCTAAAGAGCTTTCTGACGTGAAAATTGTCAAAGTAAATGTAGATGAAAATCAGGAACTTGCCGGCAATTTCTCAGTGTTTTCGATCCCCACATTTCTCATATTCAAAAATGGTGCGGTCAAAAACCAGTTTGTAGGAGCACAAAGTAAGGAATCATTTGTCTCCGAGATCAAAAAAGTAACCGACAACTAATCGAAGGTTCGTAAGGAATTCAGTGAATTACTTCCGAATGATTCGTACTACTTTTCCATGAATGCGCTTCAGAGCCAAATGTCCTCTTTTGAGCATAAAAAAGGCCATTTCTGCAATCCACCGAAATCCTGAAGAAGGAGGTTGAGCCAACCCATCCATCACTTTTTCGTCAGAAAGGGGAAGGTGCACCCGATACTTCCAGTCCAAAGATGAAGTTTCAATAGCTTGGAGGCCAGCTTTTTTAAGATCCGGGTGTATTTCTGGCTCATCACGAATCTCTTCAATATAAGCACTTACTTCCCCATCTTCTTGTTTGGCTTCAGTTTCGAGTTTGTCTGACTTTATTTCTGCAGTAGCTTCCACGTGAACAGGAGCTAGTGGCTCACCTTCTTTCGAATAGGAAACGGAGGGTGTTGGATTGTCTGAATTGTCACCATCTTGCATATCTTGAGGAAGGGGAGTGTGTGAAGTTTGTCCAGAGTATGAAGTATTGTGTAAGTTCTTAGTATCGTCTGACATATGTCTTTAAGTGTACGAAATTGTTAACTAAACAGGAAGGGAGAAGTGTATTAACAATTGTATGTTCCGGACACTTTACACTTTGGGCAGGTTATTTTCTTGTTTTTTATTTCAGCCCATACTTTTTTATTACACCAAGGGCAGGTACAGTGCAGTTTGTTTTTGTCCTTTTTCCCAATTGAACTCATTGATAATTCCATACTATCTGTGAGTGATCCGCCACTTGACATTTGAGAGATAAAAGAATCATTTGTTTGCCCAATGGGGTTCCAAGACTCAATAGAGGGGCAGCTTGATCCATTTTTTATTGCCGTGTGTACATTTTGGTACCCCCACATCCATTGTGCCACCTCTTGGGTAAGGCGAGAATCTGTGAGGTCAACCTTTCTCATCATGTCGTAATACGCATTATCTTTTTCATCATTCTTGCTTTGCATGCGGCGACTTACAACTTCAGCCGTATTGAACATTGCCCCAAAATAGAGCTCTGCCTGTGTTTTTAACATATCGTAATAATCATCCCCTGGAGACAGCCCCGAATCTCTTAACCTTTCGACAATGTGCGTATATTCGTTAACCCATTCTTTGACCAGGGGAAGTAATTCGCTCCGGAATTGTTCTGAAAACTGTACGTCAGCAGCATCAATTCCTATGTGTTTAAAGAGAAGATTTTCTGCATCTTGAGAATTTCTAAACAAAAGAGGGTTTAATAAATAATCTTCATACGAATTCGCTTGAAGATGAGGGTTGTTGGGGCACAATGTATCTTGAATTGAGTTATACAAATAGCGGGTTTTTCCTCCAGAATCAAGTTGGTCATCATAACGAATTGCCATTTCTCGAATAGGTCTTCCTCCTAATTCGTGGATATAGTCATCCGCAGCAAAATAAAACGCAAAACCATAATCTGCTATTTTGGGTGCTGAAAACCATACTGCGCGATCTTGTTCTCCTGAAGAAAGAGATGCAAGAATGGTCTCCATTCCCTGCATTTCGTACCACTCGCGAGAATTTTGTCCTTGCATAAGAGCACTTCTCTTATACATGTCTGAGACATTCGTTCCTTGCATATATAAAGAACCATCTGGCCTCACGTGTCCTGATAGCTTTTTAACCTTTATCTGTGCTGCAAACTCCTCAAAATAGGAAAGGAGATTTTCTTTCAGGTAAAAAGTCCTTTCTGCGGGAGATAGTTCTGATTCTGCTCGCAATCTATTTACTTCGTTATCTACACTATATGACTCAAATATTGACTGAGGGGCAATTGTTTGAGGGGGTGTTTCGCTTACGCGAGAAAGAGTGTTTTGTTCAATGCCAGCGGACATAAGATAATTCCCTGCTCGGGGTCCTCCGAATCGGAGGATCATTCTTGGTCGGTCTTCGGACTTAATTTTTTCGCTTTCTATTGCGAAAAAGTTACACCGCTGCGGCACAGTTGAGGATTCTCACCTCATTTCCTTTCGCTCCATCGTAGCTCGTTTTGGCGAGCGAAGGCGGAGTATAGCGTCTTGCTCCGAATTTTCGGAGTGACACACCAAGTGAAATAATAAGCTATGTGCAGGATACTACGCCAGAAAGAAGAATGCAAGAGAAATTAAGTTAACCGCTCATGCTCACTATAGAGTCTTGCCAGCATAAAAAAGAGATCAGATAGTCGGTTTATGTAGCGGATCAAAAGAGCATCGTCTTTGTTTTGCTTATCCTTTCCATCAACATACGCCACAACACGTCGTTCTGCAGAGCGCACCATAGCACGTGCTACTTGGAGGCGCGCCGCCTCTTCACTTCCTTGGGGGAGGATGAATCGAGTTAATTTCGGCAACACTAATTCAAGGTCGACAATCTCTTTTTCTATGGTTTTGAGATGTATTGTGAGTT
>CALESU010000170.1 GCA_937914905.1 uncultured bacterium | reverse complement strand
GCTCCTGCAAATGAAAATGCGATAAGTCCCAAAATCCATTTCGTTGGAGTGTGGCGATACCACAAAAGTGATAAGAGCAACAAGGTTGAGAAAAAATTAAGAAATGTATCAACGATAAAAAAGTGACTATTTTGAATAGGGAAAAATGCGACTGCATAGAAAAAAGCCCCGAGAAGCGCAGGAACAGCATTTTTAAACAGATATTTCCCTATTTGATACACCATGATGACCACCCCCATATCAAGCGCTGTAGATAAGCCTCTTCCGAAATAAAGCAGCCCGTCATACGAATCAAACTGTGTTTGAAAAAGAGCGTCGCTAAGCTGTGCTAATCCTGCAAGAAGATACACAGGAAGACTGCCGTAATTGAAAAAATCAGGATTCATTTGGGAAAAAAACTGAATCCGTTCTGTTACCATGATGAGCATTCGCTCGTCGGGATGAAGGTGAAATCCGGAATCCCACCCTATTCCCCAAACTCTCAAGAGAAGTCCCAACAAAACAATTCCCAAAAAAAATACTTTTTCTCTCATGCTGATGCAAGGTGGGTAACTGCGTCTTTGAGAGAGAGAAATTTCGTAGGGTAGGGGATATGCCAATCTATGGTGTTTGAAATCCACAGCGTTTTTGCTTTCGTTGTCTCGTTGAGGTGGCTCACAATGTCCCAGTTATCTTCGACAAAATAATCGAGACCTAATTCGTTCACTTTCATCTCCTTAAACACATGAGGTTGGAGATTATCTTTGTTATGAAATGTCCCTTTAAAATACTCGCTCGCATGCATACTCTTTAGCCATCGATTAAAATCAGGAAGGAGACAATCATATCTACTTGTGATAATATACGCCTCAATTGTGCCGTCTTTGATAAGTTTTTGAATATCTTCATATCCGGGAGAGATAAAAAGGCTGGAATAATGCACGAATGTCCACAGCCATTGCTCAATGGGGCTTTTGGGATAATAAAAATGAGTTTTTTTCTGAGGTGCCCGCTTGAAAACTTTTTTTAACGTAACTGTGATGGGTCGAAAAATGCGTGCGGGGTTATAGAGAAGAACTCCATCTAAATCAAATCCAACTCGTAGGGGAGCACGTGGCATGGACTTTTTAACGATTGATAACGGCTAAAAGTCCATTATACTAGAAAGTGCAAAAACAATTATCAACTCATGAGCTCTTTATGCTTCCTATTTTGCTCGATATTGGCTTCATAAAAATCTACACGATGGGTGTGTTTTTGGTTTTAGCTTTTTTTTGGGGAGCATTTCTCCTGTGGAAACATATGGCGATCACTTCATTTCAAGAAGACGAAATGTTTGATGGTCTGTTTTTATCACTCTTAGGAGGGTTGCTCATCGGGAGAATTGAGTATATTGCTCTTCATTTTTCCGAATTTGGATGGGATATTCTTAAATTTATTCTCATCAATGGATATCCAGGAATAGGGCTTTTGGGATATGTTGTTGGATTTTTTCTTTCTTTTCTTCTTTACGCACTTTTCAAAAAAGAATCATTTCCTCAACTGGCAGACTATCTTATTGCCCCATTTTTTCTTGCGCTCGCGATTGGGAAGTTGGCTGGTCGATGCTGGAGACGTGGGACCGCTCG
>CALESU010000169.1 GCA_937914905.1 uncultured bacterium | reverse complement strand
GTGCGAGACCTGCCACAAAGGAAGAGTTTTTTGATTTCTACACCGTCACAGAAAATCTGAGTATCGCGGCCGGACTCCCCATGCCGAAGCTGTATGTAATTGATGATCCCTCGCCAAATGCTTTTGCGACAGGGAGAGATTACAGCCATGGGGTAGTCTGTGCTACGACCGGACTCCTTTCAAGTCTTGAACGTGCTGAGATTGAAGGAGTGGTAGCACATGAGCTTTCCCACATCAAAAACTACGATATGCTTGTAATGACCATCACTGCAGTTCTGGTAGGAACTCTTTCTCTTGTTGCAGACATGATCATGCGATCCCTGTGGTGGGGAGGCGATAATCGGGATAGAAAGAATACCCACCCTGCATTATTCGTTCTCCTTCTCGTTGCGCTTATCATCACTCCCATTGTTGCCATGCTCATTCAGCTTGCTGTTTCTCGAAGACGAGAATATTTGGCAGACGCTAGTGCTGCACTTCTTACTAGATATCCGGAAGGATTGGCTCAAGCATTAGAGAAAATTTCTTCATTCCCCCATGGTGTCCAAACCGCAACCACTTCAACTGCCCATCTTTTTATCGCAAATCCACTTAAAAAAACAAGTGTCGCAAGTTGGCTTTCTCAATTATTTAGTACTCATCCTCCTGCTGAAAAACGCATTGAGCTTTTGAGGAGAATGTAATAAATACGCGCTTATGTGTGGCATAGCAGGAACCTACGGATTTTCAGATCAAACCATTCTTGACCAATTCTCCCGAGATCTTACTCATCGGGGCCCTGATGGAGAGGGGAAATATCAAGATGATACCGTGGGTCTGTTGAATCGACGTCTTGCAATCATAGACCGCGAAGGGGGAGACCAGCCCATATATAATGAAGATAGATCCTTAGTCGTGGTATTTAATGGCGAAATCTACAATCATCGCTCGCTCCGGGAAGAACTCACTGCAAAGGGACATACATTTGCAACCGTGAGTGATACGGAAGTTATTGTTCACGCATATGAAGAATGGGGCGTAGATGCATTTGATCGATTTGACGGCATGTTTGCCTTTGCGCTCTACGACAAGACGCGTCATAAACTCACTCTGGCACGTGACCAGTTTGGTATAAAACCGCTCTATTTTGCACCTGTTGATAAGCACTTCATGTTTTCTTCAGAAATTATTCCCCTATTAAATACGGGCCTTATTCCTCGAAAAGTTAATGACCGAATTTTGTATCGTTATTTAAAATATCGGGTACACGAGGACAACCGTGACACATTTTTTGAGGGAATATACCGACTTTTGCCCGGAGAGATGTTGAGTATTGATATTACCGGATATGGCCTTCGTTCGTATTCTTCATTATCAAAACAATTACTATCACAAGAAATTATTGAGCCTGAAAATGATACGGTTGTCAAAGAAACGTTCCATTCACTTTTAAAACAAGCGTTTTCAGAACGGTTGGTTTCTGAAGTACCAGTGGGGACTGCTCTTTCTGGAGGAATTGACTCATCAACCATAGTCTCATTAGTGCACTCGCTCATGAAAGATGACTCTTCCCAAACAACAGCGGTTGGGGCACGGCAGAAAACATTCTCTGCAGTATTTCCTGGTGCGGTAAATGACGAAGAAAAGTATATAGACCACCTTTCTCACACGCTTCCGGAATCCGACAATCACAAAGTAATCCCTATCGCAAAAACATTCCGTCTCGACTTGCACGATTTTGTCCGCACTCAAGAGGAGCCAACGATAAGTACTGGCCCCTATGCTCAATATCAAGTGATGAACCTTGCGAAAGAGCATGTTACGGTGCTTTTGGATGGACAGGGCGCAGATGAGATGCTTGCGGGGTACTTGCCTTACTATGCGGTATATTATGCACAACTTTTGAAACAACGTTCATTTTTCACTCTCATCAGTGAAATGTGGCACTCACGTGACGTGGTGATGAAATTTACTCGGATAAAGCTTGAGCAATGGACAAAATCTGCGCATATCATTAAGCCCGAATCACTATTGAGTGACGAATTCGTGCGGTCTCACCAGGGAGAACAATTTGAACCAATAAAAGCAGATTTGAAAGCAAGACTGCATGAAGATATTTTTAAAAACTCCCTCCAATCATTACTCCGGTATGAAGATAGAAATACCATGCGTGTATCGCTCGAAGGTCGCGTACCGTTTTTAGATAAAGAACTTATCCGTTACATTTTTTCTCTTCCGGACCGCTTTATCATTCGCTCAGGGTGGAATAAGTGGATATTAAGACAAAGCATGAAGGGGAAACTTCCCGACAAAATTCGTTTAAGACGTGGGAAGATAGGCTTTACCACTCCGGAAGAAGCGTGGTTTTTGGAACTCAAAAAAGATATGTATGAGATATTCCTCAGCGAGTCATTTGCAACGCGCCCTTACTGGGATCAAAATTCGGTTCTCAAAGCCTTTCGCTTATTTCTCCAAGGCCGAAACGATGACACTATGATGTTTTGGAGACTCCTCAATGCAGAGCTGTGGATGCGAGAATTTATTGATGAGCCAAAAGAACAAGAGGATGAATCTGCCAGTGACCATTCTGAGAAAACTAAAAATACCACATTCCAACTCGGGAATCCCAATGAAGGAAAACATATTGAAATTGAGTTTGATAAAAAGAAATATGCACGCGTTCCCATTCGTACGAAACGTTTTGCAAAAGGTGATGAGTATCCACAAAAAATCGCTGAGCATGTTTCCCAATCCATCAATGCTCTTGCTCTCAAACCTTCTCCTTTCAATCCATTCCCCAAAGAGAGACATTGCTACGTGATTGTCTCAGAAAAGATAGTTGCCATTTCTCAAGGGACATCGTATTTTATCTGGGAAATTTACCCTAGCTGGTGGGCAAATACTCT
>CALESU010000168.1 GCA_937914905.1 uncultured bacterium | reverse complement strand
TCAAGGGGCATATGGAAGGGAGAAACACAAACTTTTTCTATTTCAGCTGACGAATCATTCAGTATAAAAATTAAGGGTCAAAAACATCTTTCCCGCAAAATTTGTGACCTTCAGCCAACGGAATCCGTGCCAGGAACGTACAAATGTTTACGGCCTGCTATTAATTTTGCACAAGGATCAAATGTGGTTGATTTGAGTGGAATAATCCTCCTTGCAGGAGATATTCCTCAGCAAGATGGGATAGTGGACGCACGAGATATTGTGTATATTCGGCAGAATTTTTCAAATACGGGAGAAGAACGTTTAGTTCGTGGAGACTTAAATCTGGATGGGATTGTTGACACTCAAGATTATGTGCTCGTCATGTCGGCACTGAGTTTTAAATACGATGAGTAATGGGGGAGTATTATCAATTGCAACAGATTTTATTATCAGTTAGTATGAAAGTATGGAAAATCAAAACTCGTATGGGCCACTTGAGTCGGTAGCGATGATCGAGGAAAAAACTCCCAAAAAACACATGATGCGCATCGTATTTATCACGAGCATTGTTATTGCCCTAGCTGTGGGAGGATATCTTCTCATGTCTCAGGATCGGTTTACCTCTCAACTCAAAAACATGGTGTCTCAAACCCCATCTCCGAATATCGAACAAGCATCTACCCAAGCTACTGAATATGAAATGTTGGCCTCCGAAATACAAGATCGCACTATTCCTTGGATCGAATTAAAATCAGATGAGGCAGAAAAGGCAACCGTTGGCAAAGAGGTCACGATACTAGTGCAAGCATTTACCGGAGAACGAGATGTGACGGGATACGATGTTTTATTTGGTGTTGACCCTGCGCAATTTGAAGTGGTTAGTATTGTCAGCGAACTTCCTGATTTCAAGATCCAGTCATTTAACAGGCAAACATACCATTCAGTAACGGGTATAAAAGATTTACAAGCAAAGGGCAAAACACTCTTTAATGGAAACGCAATCCTCAAACTAGTTGTCAAACCTCTCAAGGCAGGTCAAGGAGTGGTGAGCATCATGTCCACAAAAGGGATGGAAAAAACTCAGTTTGTAGATAGTGAAGTAGAGGTTATGGAGCCACAAGTTGGCTCTGTTATCATTCAAGCCAACTGATGTATCACCCGAAGAAAACCGTGCTCAATTCCTCGATCCGGAACAGTATCATTGCAGCTGTTTTCTGTTTGGTGCTCGTAGGACTTTTTCCTTCGTCTGCATGGGCGGCATTTTTGCAGTTTGACCCTGCCACGTCAAGCGTGGACGTAGATGCAACCACCACGATCAAAGTAAATTTGGATGCAGGAACTCAACAAGTCGCAGGCACGGATATTTACGTGAATTTTGATAGTACGTACGTTTCTTTGCAGTCGGTGACCGGTGGAAGTTTTTTCCCAATCGTGAGTAATACCCCACAAACATCTCGTGTATATGTATCAGGTGTGATAGCCAATCCGGGCGAATACAAGACGGGAACAGGTTTGGTTGCAACGTTGGTTTTTAAAGCTATCAAAGCAGGATCTACCACCGTTACATTCGACTGTGATATTACCAAAACACAAACCTCAAAAATTAATCAAAATGATATCAACGCATCAAATGTGATTGACTGTAGCAAGCTCAATTCTCATGTAATTACTATCGGAGCAGGTACGGGAACGGGTACTACTCAAACCCCTTCCACCTTACCCCAAAGTGGCTTTTTGGAGGATATGCTTTTATATGCGTCACTGGGAGCAGGACTGGTCGCCACGGGTTTTGGAATCAGATTCTTCTCGAAAATCTAAACGGAATCGGCACCTCAGATTGAGTTTACGAGAGAATGACACGATGGTATTATTAGTGATATGACTTCTTCTCTAGGCAAGTTGCGCGGATCCTCTCGAACTACCACCACGGTCTTGATTGGAATATTGGTGATTACCGGGCTTCCCATCTTGCTATTTGTGGGATACGCCATATATGGATTTATGATCCAGTCCACAGATATTGTGCCTATTGATGTTAAAGCTGTGGATATTACCAAAAATCAGGCAACGATTTCGTGGCAAACGCCGGGAATTTCGCAAGGCGTGGTGGAGTATGGTACAAATTCTCAAGCCCTCAATTCCTATTCGCCTGAAGTAGTGTCAAGCCATGACCATGCGGTTAAGCTGACGCTCCTCTCTTCTGCAACCACGTACTACTTCCAACTGCGTGTCAACGATCAGATTTTTGACGATGGGGGAGTACCTTGGACTTTTACCACCAAGACAAAAGATGGTTCTGATGCGGCAGAGGCAATCAAAGGGATCATGACCAGGTCTGGACGAGGTGAGTCGGAAGCCACCGAAAGTGCCACTTTTGATCCCAAGCTCTGCGGAACGAGTACGTGCGAGGAAGTGCAGAAGTATTTGGGAAAAGGGTGCACGTCTCAAGATTATCTCAAGTGTATATCACGAAATGCAACTGAAAGCGCTGAAATATCGAGTATTCCCGGATATACTCCCATTCCTACACCTTCACCCATTTTGATCGTGTCCAATTTATGCAATTTATCTTTCATTCAAGCGGGAACAACCTGTTCTCAATGGTTATGGGATGGGTTTGATACGAAGCCACAAACATGCAGAAATGCATTTGATAGATATGTGTTGCAGTGTAAAAATACCAGCTTCACCGGTTCTTCTTCAGATGCGGTGATATGGTATTACAATGGAGCGTTGACACAAACTGCATCAAATTCAGCTACCTTGAAAGTTACTCCCAAAACAGGGGCGACCGTGCATTGTCAAGTCCGGGCCGAAGATGCGGTCGGGGGAGAAACTCATGCTACGCCCTGGGTTCGAGGATCTCGTCTCTGCGAATAAACTTACGGAATCAAGAAGCGATAGAGTACGTCAAGAATGGGATTCATGATTTTCTGAAGCATTGGCTCATTTCCAAAGGGCATGATGAGCATAATGAGAAACAAAAAGCCAAAACGCTCTAGCTGATGCCATTCTCGAGCCTGAGATTCACTCAGCATCCCGCCAACTATCTTAAATCCGTCCAAGGGATGGATAGGTAGGAGATTGAAAACCCCCAGGAGGAGATTCATTTTGATAAATATCATGAGAAATATTCCCACAAAAAGGGGAACTTCGAGGGAGAGAAGCGTGAGCGTAAACAGTACCATGGAAGCCATAAGTGCCATGAGAAAATTCGAAACCGGTCCCGCCACGGAAATAATTGCCGAATCTCGCCTCGCATGCTCCAGATTGAATGGATCAAACTGCACTGGTTTTCCCCAGCCAAACCCCACCAAGAGAAGTAGAAGTGTTCCCCAGGGGTCAAGGTGAGACAAGGGGTTCAATGTAACACGCCCTTGCAAGCGAGGCGTTGGATCTCCCAAGTGATCTGCTGTTTTTGCGTGGGCAAACTCATGAACGGTTATTGCAACAACAAGAGAGAGCGCGCTTAAGACAAAAACGATTGGATTACTAAACAAGGACAGTATCATAGGTTATTTTTACGGATTGCATTCTCCAAGTCATTATGATATCATAAAAATCTTGGATTAGAAATATCAGCTCCAACAAAATATGGAATGTTATCACTGTGGAAAAGGCGTAATGCACGGCAGATCTCATACTCACCATCGCGGTGTTGCGGGAGGAAGATGGAAAAAACGAGCTCCAAAGACTGCAAAATTGTTCAGACCTAATCTCCAACCTACCGTAATCTTGCATTTAGGAAAAGAAGTACGGGTGAAATTGTGCACAAAATGCATTAAGCGTGTGAAGAAAGATATTGTAGATGGAAAAAAGCCATTCGTACAATTGAAGTTCGTACCTGCAAATGTGACTCGTGCAAAAGTAGTTCCCGAACAAATCACTGCGTAATCTCATTGCAGAAGCACAAGTTCCCTATTTTCTATTCGAAGTAACACCATTTTCTTAGGGGGTCCTTTCTATTAGATCGACAACTCTTCAAAAGCCCCATCTCGCTCTTCAAAGAGTTTCGCATTTTGCTCCATGGCGCGTGCGGTAAACAAGACGCCATTGAGATGGTCAACTTCATGTTGGACAATAACTGCCTTAAACCCTTCAAACCATTCTTCCTGTTTGTTCCCTTCCGGTGTTTGATAGGAAAGAAGTACTTTTTGAGGGCGTGCAAGCGGGGACCATATTCTATCTACCGAAAGACAACCTTCCAAGGTTGTTTTTGGACCATTTTTTTTGGATTCCGAAACTCCCTCGCTTTTGATAATCTGAGGATTAATGTATGCACGGATTTTTGCTCGCTTGTCAGGACGTGTAATGAAGACTGCAAGGCTCACTCCCACCTGAGGAGCTGCCAGACCCACACCTTCAGGATCATGTGCCGCGCGGAGCGTATCTCCCATGTCAGCGATCAGTTTGTGCAATTTGGTATCAAATGCCTTGACAGGTTTTGCAATTGCGGTAAGTACAGTACTGGGAACTTTTTCTACGGCAAGAATCATGCAGATATTATATCAAGAAGAATCCGCTATACTATGCCTATGGCAAAGCTGTCATTATGTATTCCTACCCTAAACGAAGAAGCGTCCATTCGAATCCCTCTTGACTCAGCATATGACCTTGTAGATGAGGTGGTAATTGTGGATGGGGGGTCAGAAGACAAGACTCTTGAAATTGCACGTTCGTATGGAAATAAAGTGCGTGTTTTCGAAGTAGACAATCCAAGCAATTTTCTTACCAATAAAGAGCGTGCCATCCAATACGCGACAGGTGATTGGATTTTGCAACTCGATGCAGACGAAGCATTATCACCTGAGCTCAAAAAAGAGATTCGTTCTCTGTTGCAGGGCGATATCGACTCTCAATCCTCATCGGAAAAAATACCTATTGACGGATATTGGATCCCTCGGAAGAATTGGTTTTTGGGAAGGTACCTCATGAAAGGGGGAGTATACCCAGATGCGGTTTTGAGGCTTTATAAAAAGCAAGGAGCCCATTTCAAACTGGAACATGTACATGAAAATGTCGTTATTCCAGGAAAAACACAATGGACAAAACATGCGATCGAACACAGGGCGGATCCTACGTTTGAAAGATATCTTTCAAGATGGAATAGATACACCAGTTTTGACGCTCAACAATTAATGGATCAAAAAACTCAACTCTGCGGATTGTGTTACTTTATCTTCAAACCATTGAGTACATTTCTCTCCATTTATATTCGCCACAAAGGATTTCAAGACGGATTCCCCGGATTTGTATGGGCATTGTTTTCTTCCATCCGGTATTGGGCGATATTTATTAAAGCTAGGACCCCATAACGCCACTATTATGCTCCATGCACTCCTAAAAAAACTCATCTACAGCAGACCGATACAAGAATTTCGCAATTTCATTAAGCCACTTTTCCGCGTATTTTTTAAAGATCTCCATACAAAAACATTTAGGTTCAATGGTTCCTCCTATCATTACTTTACCCAAGGAGAGTACAATAATCCGTGGAAAAATGAGCGAGCGGTCGAGATTTCAATTGGAATTGCCTATCTAAAAAAATATAAAGAGAAACATATTTTGGAGGTTGGTAATGTTCTGAGTAATTATGTTCCCGTAACGCATGATGTTCTCGATCCGTACGATACCGAACCATTTGTGATTAAGGAAGATATTGCTACGTATCGATCAAAGAAAAAGTACGATCTCATATTGTGCATTTCAACACTTGAGCACATTGGGTGGGACATGGGAGATGAAAATGGAGGAATTCAACCTGACAAATCAATCAAAGCAATTAAAAAAATGAAAAGCTTGCTTGCTCCAAAAGGAACTTTGATCGTTACTACACCTTTTGGATACAATCCATATTTAGATGAGAGAATATTAAACAACAAAATTCCATTTCTTGAAAAACATTACTTAAAGCGGACGTCAATATTCAATTATTGGAAAGAAGTTAAAACATTCGATACGAAAGATTTGCAGTATGACGTCATCGTTATGTCTCCCAGACTGCTTCATGTGGGAATTATGAAAAATATATGAACAACCTCAAAGGCTTTCTTGCACTCATTTCTACCGCACTCATTTTGGGTACTTTTGGCGTACTTATCCGCCAGCTAGCAGTGATGTTTACCGATCCGGGGCAAGTATTGGCGAGATCATTTTTTGCGACACTCATCATCACCGCAATCGTTTTATACCGAAAAATGAATCCATTTCAGCTGGATAAGAAAAATGTAGTCTATGTTGGCGTATTTAGTCTCGTATTTTCTCTTTCAATACTTTCTTTCACTTTTTCCGCAAATATGATCAAGGTAACCAATAGTTTGTTTATGCTGTTTGTGGGAAGTCTCACCTCAACTGCATTGCTTGGAAAAATCTTTTTTAAAGAATCATTTTCTGCAAGACACATCACTTCACTTCTCTTAGTGCTCTTGGGATTATGTTTTTTCGTGTATCCATTCCAACTCGAATCTGTGAGCATGGGGCTGGTTTTCGGAATTGGTGCCGGGATATTTGAAGGCTCAGCTCACACATTGCGAAAACTCATGAAAGACGTGAAGCGGGAAGTAGTGGTATTTTATCAAAGCCTATCAGGGGTAATTCTCGCCACGGCATTTCTCTTGGTGAGCGGACAACAAGCAGTGACCGAGTTTCACATGAGCGCGGTGCTTGTTGCGATATTGTTTGGGGCTCTCCTTGTATCTATCGGATATCTGCTCATGTATGGATTTTCCCATTTTGATGTGAATTGGGGGACAATTATCCTCGCAACAGAGCTCTTCTTTGCCATGATAATCAATATGGTGTTTCTCAACGAATTCCCTACGGAATTTGAGCTAATTGGAGGTTTGCTCATTTTTTCAGGGACCGTGGTGACGAGTTTGAGTTTTAATTTTAAGCCCCAATCTTAAACTCAACCACATCTCCATCTTGCATTACGTGATCTTTTCCAACGATTTGGACTTTTCCTTGTTCTCGAGCCTTGACCCATCCGCCCACGTCGACAAATGTTTGAAAGGGGACAATGTCAGCTTTAATAAACTTCTTTTCAAAATCGGTGTGGATCGTTCCTGCGGCCTGAGGAGCAATGGTTCCTGCTGGGATGGTCCATGCGCGAGCTTCCATCTCTCCTCCCGTCAAAAATGAGATGAGTCCGAGCGTTTCGTATGCTTTTTTAATAAGCCTATTCAAACCTGTTTCTTTTAATCCGTATTCCGCTAAATATGCTTGTTGGTCAGACTCGTCAAGCGCAAGAACTTCATTTTCCAGTTTTGCATTGAGGTATATTGCAGGAGTTTCTGTATTCCCGAGCACCTCGCTTATTCTCTTTTCGAGCGATGGCTTATCAAGTAGTTGTTCCTCAGACACATTGAATACGTAAATCACCGGTTTCATCGTGAGAAGTTGAAGTTCTTTGGCCGCAAGCGCCTCGTCTTCGGTGAGTCTTAGGGTTCGCGCAGGGTTGCCGGCATTGAGATGTCCTCTGTACTTGACAACCGCATCCCATCGATAGAGATCTTCCTTACTTGCTTTTGCTTTGGCTGCGACCGAAAGCTCTTTTTGTTTTTCAAGAGTTGCCAAATCTGCAAGAATGAGTTCGGTCTCTATTATTGCAATATCTCTTTGAGGATCAACCGAATTTGAGACATGAACGACATTATCATCTTCAAAAAGCCGTACGACATGAGCGATAGCCGCAACTTCTCGAATATGGGACAAAAATTTATTACCCAAACCTTCTCCTTGCGAAGCCCCAGCCACGAGTCCTGCAATATCATAAAATTCCACAACTGCAGGGACAATTTTTTCCGTTTTTACAATCTTGGCAATCTGAGGTAGTCTCTCATCTGGAACTTCCACGATTCCCACATTTGGCTCGATCGTGCAAAATGGGTAATTTGCCGCATCTGCCACGGTTTTTTTGAGAAGAGCGTTGAAAAGGGTGGACTTTCCGATGTTGGGGAGACCGACTATACCAATTGAGAGATTCATGAAAATTGACTTACAATTTACAATATTGTAGTATTATCTCATAAAATATCGGGCGGAGACGTACGTAATCTCCGCTTTTTTTATGGTAGTTTTATAAGAATTGGTTTCAAAATGCTTACGTTGTTAAATCGTACTCCGTTCAATTTTTTGATCTCGCATGCCGTTCTTTTTGCCTTATTCATTCTTTGAACCTAGTTCTCACTTAGCGCTGTTGTCTTGCAAAAATAGTCTTAAAGTGTCAATATTTACTGTATGGCGAGACAATTGAGGAGCGATAGACTTTTTACATTAGCAAGAATTGTGATGATATTAATATCTCTCACATTACTTTTTAGTGCGACATATGTAAATGAATCCCTCCGCGAAATGAATAGAATATATGTTGACTGTGTTGATGTATTTTCAAATAATTACGCAGATAAAGAATGTGGAAATTGGCGAATTTATGTGAATTATATGAATAAGGTTGTTTTATATGGTTATCTTCTTGGGCTTGGCATACCACTCGTTCTCTTTGGATTTAAACCACTTTTTAATTTTATAGCTCCAGAGAAAGAAAAAAAGAAATTGCAGTTACATTGATATGCTACCTTATTTCATTGGGAAGGGTTATGTTATTGCGTCAATGAGACTAAAACTCCATTCTTGACACACCCCTCAAGATGTACTATGCTGAAACGTATGAGAACATTTTCAGCCTTGATATTCGCTTTCATTTTGGTGTTTACCCAAGCACCGCTTCTTTCAGCTCAGTCTCCAGAACCAGAAGTCACTGAAGTCGCTGAAGTTGCTGAAAGCACCATTACCCCTCGCCCAACTCGACCACCAAAAATCACCAAACCGATTGAACGAATCGTTACTCAACGGGCAGCTTCAAAAGAAGCGCGGATGGAAAAGCGAGAGGAAGTTTCTGCAAAAGTGCAGGAAGAGCGTGCGAAGATGAAAGAAGAGATGGAGCAAAAAAGAGAAGAGTTCCGCGAAAAATTGGAAGATATGAAAGATGAAAAAAAACAAGCAATCGTAGAAAGAATAGACAAACGACTCACAACTCAAAACGATGCTATAACGAAAAAACTTCTGAGTGCTACTGAGAGGATTTCAAAGGCACTCACCGCACTTGAGGAGCGAAATGAAGCCCAAGAAGAGACTTCAAAAGAGATTACGGATGCCATAACTGAGGCAAGGACTGCATTAGAAAAAGCGCAAACCGCAATTGAAGAACAGCAACAAAAAGAGTATGTCATCGTGCTGACTGACGAAAAGAACGTAGGGGAACAAGTAAGTGAAGCGGTGACGGGCTTTCGAGAAGATATAAAAGCAGTTGCAGAGCTGGTTCGTGAAGCCAGAAGTCTCGCAAAAGATGCGGTATCACTTCTTACGCCAGCAGAAGAAGAGTAATAGAAGGTTTATTACCAATTTTCAAATAGAAATTGCATGGATACAAAAACAGAGACGAAAGGCACACCTCAAACTCCCATTGGAATGCCTCCGCAGCCAGTTGTACCTCCTCAGGATGCGCATACTCCTCCTGTTTCTCCAGCAACACCAGTCACGCCAGAAACGGTGGCCGTACCTGTTCAAGCGCATGATGACATTCCTGTTCCCGAAGAAGTCGGATACACGGAATCTAAATCCAACAAGCTCATGATATTGTTTACCGTGATAATGGCCCTCATTCTCTTTGCATTAGTTGGCCTTTTTTTCTATCGGCAGTTTATGATTCTTGCCCCTTCAAAAACATCGGTAACTCCCACAAAAGCACCGGTGACCGCGACAAATACACCCGTTCCCGTTGAAGATGCTACAGATCTTGACGCAGTCGAAATCCCGAACATAGACACCGAGCTCAAAGAGATTGATGCAGACCTGAAAGAGCTTCAATAATTTACTTTACTTCGTCTTTTCCTGAAGCCTTACTTTGAAGGAAAACCATGAGGCCAAATCCTATAATCATGAGTGCTATGATTGCCATGGTTTCGCCACTTAATTCTGCTGGGAATACATTTCTGGTTGCCAAAGGAACCACATCGCCGTGGCTATTTACCCGAGTCAATGTGATTTCTTGCCATGGCCACAGCTTTCTCACAGAACCTAACATAAACCCAGCCAGCGCAGCAACTGAAATATTGTGATGATGCGCAAAGAGCCAGGTCAGGAATCGAGAAAAAAGAGCAAGTCCCAGTGCACAACCGCTCGCAAATACCGCAAGAACTACCACATCCATACTTCTCACCGCGTCAAGTACTTGGGTATACTTTCCTAAAATAAGCAGGATAAATGAACCTGAAATACCCGGAAGGATCATGGCGCAGATTGCCACCATACCACTCAAGAAAAATGTTAAGAGGTTGGTAGGTGTTTCTACGGGAATTGCTCCGACCAAAAAGAAGGCAAATATCGTGGTGAGTACAAATGAAAGGATATCTGCGAAGCCCCATTTCGTAACCGTTTTTCCTACAAGCCAGGTGGAAGCAATTACCAAGCCAAAAAAGAAAGACCACACAAATGAAGGATACGTTTCAAGTAAGTGTCCCAAGAGATTTGCAAGACTCAATATCGCAAATCCAAGCCCTGCCATCAAAGGGATAAGAAATCGAAAAGGGACTGATTGGAAAGCTTCTTTAAATTGAAGTTTTATGATATGTTTGAGTGTAGTTCCACTTACGGTCTTAATACTTTCTAACAGTTCTTCATAAATCCCAGATACAAACGCCACTGTTCCCCCCGAAACTCCCGGGATGAGGTCTGCAGTTCCCATAAAAAAACCGGTAAGAAAAAGCCGAAGAGGGGGTTTGGGTGTGTGAGTATTGTGTGACATAGGGAATTATATCAAGAATTATACGGTTCTTTTCGCCATCCTTTTCGGTACCAAAAAATGAGCATTCCGATGATTAAGATTACGGCTTGAAGCGCAAAGGTAAATGCGCCAAAAAAAGTATAAAGGAATGTCGCCAAGAGGGGAGAGACGGCAGATGAGGCTGCGAACATAGACTCATCAATCCCCATAATCTCACCTTGCTGAGCATCTGAAACACTTTTTGAAAGAAGTGATTTAAAGCTGGCCATGCTGATAGAAAGTCCAAAATTATTCAGGTACATGACAGGGATAAATAGAGGAAGGGAGGTGATAAATCCGTACATGAGTTGTGATACTATAATTGCTCCTTGACCCACGAGATACGTATTGAGGTCTCCATATTTTTTGGCCATTTTTCCTGCGATGATTGCTTGATTTACAAAAATAAAACCGCCCACGAGGACAAAGAGAAAGCCTATTTCTTTTGAAGAGAGTTTGAAAACGTCAATCATAAAAAGGACAAAAATAGCAGAAAAAGAGCCAAATACAAATAAAAAGACTGTTCTCATAAAAAAAAGATACTTGATTCTTCTGTTTGACATATATTTTTGCATTTTTGGCAATAATTGCAGTTCTTTTCCAAGGTCAAAATGCACATCTTTTTTGCGCAAAGTACTCGGAAGGGACTCACGGAGGGATGTGTACATTACGATAAGAGTGATGACAGAGATGAGAAATGTTAAATAAATGGGTGCAAGATATCCCCATTCGGTACTCATGAATATTCCTCCCACTGCGGGTCCCACGATAAGTCCAATCCCAATAACTCCTCCTAAAATACCAAACGCTTTTGTTTTTTCTTCTCGTGTGGTGCAGTCGGTCAAGTACGCATTTGCCACAGATCCATTTCCTCCCGTGATGCCGTCTGCAATGCGAGCCACAAGCATAATGACCAGAGGAAGAGAAATAGGTCCCCAATACCAAGCAGGTGCATAAGCAGAAGCAATAAAGATCACCCAACTGAGAGCGGTTCCTGCCTGACTAATAAGGAGAATGGGCCGTCTCCCATATCTATCGCTCAAAGATCCTAAGATGGGGGCGGCGAAAAACTGAAAAAAAGGATACACAGAAAGCAACACTCCGTACATGATGGGTCCTCCTCCAAATCGATTTACGATAAAAGGAAGGATAGGAATCATAACCGAAAAATTGAGCGTATTGACAAACGTCAACAAAATCACCGGGATAAGTTTTTTCATAAAAAATGCAGGTATGGTTACCGCATTGTACCGGTTTGGGCTTCGCTTATCAACTTTTTTTCTCGCGGTACCATTGGTAGTACACCACGGGGATGAAAAAGAGCTTGATAAGGCCCGAGAAAAAGAGTCCAGATATGATCGCGCCTCCCAAACCGCGCCACAGGGGATCAGAAAGAGTGATCGGGAGTAAGCCAAAAATGGTGGTAAGAGAGGTAAGGATAACTGGCTCAAGTCTACTTCCTGCGCCGTCCAGAATCGCTTCTTTGAGCTCCATTCCTTCAGCTCTATTGCTATTTATTTTATCGATAACAACGATCGCATTGGTGACCACAATTCCAAACAAGGCAAGAATACCAATGAGTGCCGGGAACGAGAGGGGAGTGCCAGTCAGAGCAAAAATGTAAAACACCCCAGAGATTGCAAGAGGTATCGTCAACATAACAATAGTTGCTTGGCGATATGATTTAAACTCAATCACCATGGTTATGAGAATGAGGAGGAACGAAAGAATCATTGCCTGAAGTATTGAGTTTACCGAACGTGTATTTTCTTCATTCACTCCGCCTGTTTGAAAGCGGTACCCGGAAGGAAGTTCGAGTGATTGGGTAAATTGCTCAAGCTTAGTGTTGATTTCAGAACTATTAAATCCCGTTTGAACCGTTGCGGTAACGGTGATGGAGCGCAGGGTATCTTCCCGTGCAATGCTGGTTGGGTTTGCACCCAGTGAAAAAGTGCCAAGCGCCATTAGGGGAACGTTTCCTGATGGGGTAGGAATTACTAGCGAGCTTAAATCTTCCGGATTTGCAGATCCATCGGTAATTTCGAGCCTGATGTCGATATCGTCTTCGATCCGAATTGTATCGAGAGTAAACCCAGATGCATAAGTTCGAAGCCACAGCCCCAGTTGATCCCGAGAAATACCACTTGATGCCAGTTTTGCACTATCTGGCGTAAACACGATTTTACTGGTTCCGGGCTTAAAGGAAGAGTCAACATTGGTCACCCCTGGATTTTCTTTCAAGTGCGTCATGACGCGATTTGCATACTGGTCAAGAAGAGCAAGATCACTTCCCAGCAAGCTGATCTGGACATCTGCGCCTGCTGGAGGGCCCCCTGAAAGTTCAACCACGTTAAGCACTCCACGGTCATACATGCTTAGTTTCTCCCGGAGCTCTCCTGCAATCTGAATCGATGTTTTGTCTCGTTCGTCAATTGGTGTGAGCGCAAGTGTAATGAGAAATGAAGCAGGATCATTTTCCCGATCAAGCTGACCGGTGAACCCAAATCCACTTTCCGCCACAATGTAGCGCACTTCTTCTGTGTCTCGGACGTGATCTGCCAGCCTTAGGGCTTCCCGAGATGTTTCTTGGATGGTATTTCCCGGAGGAAGTGACACGGAAATATACAGCGTTTCTTCATCTGTTTTGGGGAAAAATTCATTTTTCACAAACCCGAGAGGGACCAGTGCGAAGGAAGTTACCGAAAAGAATATGAGGAAAAGGACCACATTCCTTCGATTCCCATTTGAATTTAAAATATTCTTGAGAACTCTTCGGTACGAATAACTCACTGACTCAATATGCACAACTCCATCATTGATCATGTTGGCCAGCACATGGCGTACACGCAGGGCTTTGGCTCCATGTGGAGTGCGCTCTGTAATATATGATAAATAGGATTTACGCTTACTATATGCCACGATTCCCACCGCAATACTGGTGAGGAAGAGAGGAAGAAATACCGCATTTTTGGGAAGAATGAAACTGAGAAACCCACCAAGGATCAAAACTCCCAAGACGGTAAACAGAATGCGGATCCTCCGAGGCACTGATGGCTTCAAGAAAACTATCATGAGAGGAAGTGTGACGAGACAGGCAATTGCAGTCGAAGACATCATGGTTGCGGTGATGATGATGGGAATGGGTTTGATAAACTCTCCAATAATTCCCGTTGCAAGAAGGAGGGGAACGAATGACCAAACAGTGGTTGCAGTAGTTGACCAGAGAGGGATGAAGAAGTCTCTCCACACAAGCAATCCTGTTTCCTGAGCGGTAAATTTCCCTGAGCCATAGTAGCGAGTCATTGCAGTGACAACCACGATCGTGTCGTCAATGAGGAGTCCGAGCGCAATTAGGAACGAAAAGAGAGTCAAGAAATTGAGAGATTGACCAAATGCGTTCGCAATCGCGATTGCGGAAAGAAAGGTAAGGGGTACCGTGAATGAGGAAATAATAGCTTGTCGCAAACCTAAGAAGACGAGAAGTACCATGAAAATGAGGATCACCGTGGTTCCAAATTCGCGCACGAGATCTTCAAACTGTTTCGTAATTTGCTCTCCAGAATTGGTTATGGAGACAAGTTGCACCCGTCCTTCATATGGCTTCACAAATTCCTCAACTCGCTGTACGGCAGCTTTTGATGCGGCGTCAATATTGGACGAGGCAGATTTATACACGAAAAATTGCACAGCTCGGGTGGCCTGGGTGTTTTGATCTGCAAACCATGTTTTGTTTTGATCACTTTCTGAAACTTCTTTGATTTCAGCGATATCTTGAAGCAAAACCACGGCATTGGCTGTGGAAATACGAATGTTTCGAATATCGTCAACCGTGGTAACTTCTGGATCTATGGAAAGTGCAAAAGATGAAGCGTTCGATTTAACTGTCCCTGCAGGGTATGCTTGCGAAGCAGTTCGTATTATTTGGGAAAGCTGTAAAGGCGAAATACCATATTCGGCGATTTTCGTCCTTTCAAAACCCACTCTGATCTCCTGCGTTTCAAAACCAGAAACCTGCACTTCGGAGATTTGGCGCAAGCGTTCCAAGTCCTTTTTTAAATTCTCAGAAAGAGACATGAGAGAAGGTGTATCTTTTGAGGTCAGGGCAAATGTCCAAA
>CALESU010000167.1 GCA_937914905.1 uncultured bacterium | reverse complement strand
AAATGCTTTTCCAATTTGAGCTATTCCAAAGGGAATTTTTTGCCGAGTAGACTCGAGAACGTGCTGAAATTCAAGAAAAATTGCCCCCGCTGTTTCTGGTCGAAGATACGCAATGTCGTCAACTGCGCCATCCGTGGTATTCAGTTTGGTCTGAAACATCATGTTGAAATTTTTTACATCGGACCAATGGGAAAGACCACAATGGGGACACGGAATTTTTTGTTCGTCAAGAACTTTCTTCATTTCTGAGAGCTTTCCTTCCATATCTTTCCCTGTTGCAGATTCAACCAAATGATCTGCTCGATATCTTTTATGACATTCTTTGCAGTCTACTAACGCGTCGTTAAAACCCGTTGCATGTCCGGAAGCTTCCCATACCTTAGGATGGAGAATGATGGGTCCATCAATGCCGACGATATCTTCACGATTATGGACAAATTTTTTCCACCACAATGCCTTGATGTTATTTTTGAGCTCAACTCCATACGGGCCATACGTATAGGAGTTTGCAAACCCTCCGTATATTTCAGATCCAGGATAGAGAAATCCGCGACGTTTTGATAAAGAAACAATATCGTCCATCATACCGTTACATTATAACATGCCGAGATACTTTTACCCCGGCGTGTTCCTCCACTACGTCGAATAGTTCAGACAATGTAAGGGCTTGTTGGATATAACCAAGCTCCATGAGAATGGATTGAAAGGTGCTGTGTAAAATTGAATCAGGATTTTCCTTTCGAGCTGACCGGATGAAAAAAAGCTTAGTCAATTTGTATACTTCATCTTCAGTTTGACCCTCTGGCAATAAGGTGTCAACTATGGATAACAGAGTGTAAATACCTTTAATATTCTCCTGCGTACGGATTTCGGTAAATCCTGAAATGAGATCTGTTGACTGAATATAATAAGCGCCTGAAGTAGATTGGTGAAGAGTCATGTTCACGAGGTTTCCAGTTTGCAAGTGTGCGGCGCGTTTCGATCGAAAGGTACGCATTCCCTTTGCGATTGCGACCAATTTCCCAAATTCTCGAGTCATGAGAACCACCATGACGTCTGCTCCCAAAAGAACTCGTTTCCTCAATACAAACCCTTCCGTTGACAAAATCATAGCTAATTGTAAGGCACTTATTTTGTGTCTGAAAGCGAGAAGTCCACCGAGAAAGGTCCTTTGAATCGCTCTTTGCCACCCACACTCACTGACAATTTTTGCTTTTCAACTCCGGGCTGTTTCTGCACATAGAGTGAATAGTTGGATTGAGTGATAGATTTGGGCAAGGTGTATTCGATGGTAACTTCGGCTGCTCCCTTCGGATTAACGGTGTTAAAGCCTTCAAAAACGGTCTTTCCAAGCTCGTCATACACAAGCGTTTCTTTTGCAGAACCTTTGAATGAGATGAGCTTTGATCCTTCAGGCACATAGAATCTGATCCAGTTTCTCAAAGTTGCGTTCAGACAAAGCCCTGCAACTTCTTTATTCGTATTACAATCAGAATGTGCGTATGGATTTTTGAATTTAATCTTCACAGTACGTTTAATTTGATCCCCCTCAAACATCGTTTCCGATATGACCTCTTCTTCGACAAACAGGTTTGATTTTGCTCCTGCATAGTTGACTCCGTTGTAATGAAGGAAGTCTCCTTCAACTTGTTGGATACGACCTGCATAATTGAGCGTTTCAACTGCAGCTTGATTTTTTTTATCTGGAAAATACAACAGAATGTGTTTCTGGTCTAAATCCTGAAACATCGCTTCTGCCATGGGTCCCCAATATTGGGAAGGTGAAAATCCGATAACTTTATTAAACAGTCCTAACATCAAGTTACCCAATATTCTCTTTCGGTCAACTTTTACATAATTTACCGGACGGTCCACGATGTCGAAAAGAGAATAGATTACCTGAGGACAATCACAGCGCTTATCGATCTCTGCGGAGAAATTTATGCCGTTTGCCTGAGTGTCTCCAAAAATTCTCAAGAGGTCCACGAGAACTTTTGAATCCATAGCGATAATACCGTCGTATTCCACCTTTCGCTGTGCTTTTTGATACAGCGAGTCAAATAGCTTGATTGATTCGACAAAGTCGGGAGAAAGATTACTGTCTCGAATGTAAAACTTCGAAACGTTTATGTGGTATTTTTTGATCTTATCAGGAGCTGCGGGATGATTGGGGATACTATTATCGAGGTCATAAATATCACTTGAATCTTTAATAGTGAGTCTCCCTTTATTAATATTGAAAACAGCGAAGAAGGTATAGAATCCTCCCGTTGCACGTCTTTCAGCGGTGTTTTGAAAGAGGATGAGATAATTCTTTTCTTCTTCAGCCCCTAAAATAGAAGGTAATTGTTTCAACAATGGTTGCGAGTCCACAAAAACCGTTGCCGCGGCATGGAACTGTGACTTCAGGTCGGTAACGAGCGATCGCACTTCCATAGACCCCACTTTTTCAGGATACTTTGACGTATCAATTTGTTCTAAGCGCTTTTCCGCTTCTTGGATATTTTTTGCCACTACGTCAATTCTTGCAAGCATTTTATCTAAAGTAAGAACTGCAGTTTGAAGTCGGTCTTCAG
>CALESU010000166.1 GCA_937914905.1 uncultured bacterium | reverse complement strand
AAACATATAGGGATAGTATACCAGTGAGAGAACCCAAACCCATTGCTTTGTACACTATATGCGTAATAATGTGCCTATATTAAAGAATGTAGTATTTTTACTACTAGGATTTTATAACTCTATAAATATTGATTTTATTGATATACCATATTCCTATAGTATAATTTGGCATGCCAAATGAAAGAGGTGCTCGAGATAAAAGAAGCGTACGTGAAAAAGTGTACGACCAATTAGTCATCGAATACCTAACTTCTATCAATCGTCTTGCAATACCTAGTGGATTACCTCCTACATCTGATCCGAAAATAAAAGAGTTTGTGGATAGAAACAAAAAACCCAAACCGAAGATCTACGCAAAATTGATGGGATTACGTGCTCTAGACGTTTACTTGAATTTGCGAGGCGGCTTTTCTAATGCTCAACGTGAAATTGTCAAAACGATTTTATCTCTTCACGATGATCCATCATATCCGGATGAAAATATTACTGTCTCGGCTCTCAGATGGAGTCCATATGCAGCGATGGCGTATGACGCACTCGCAAACGATCAAACCGTGACGAGTCCTCAAGGAGACGATATTATCAGGTTTCAACGAGAACCCATTGGCATCCCCACAAAAATGGGTCATGTTGCTCAAAAATCTATAGAGGCCGTCGCGATGAGCGGGGCAGTATTCGTATTTCTCAGTGGTGCATTTCCCTACGGAAATTGGGTAACAGAAAAGTACACTCCCCCCGACATAGATATGCTTGCTCTTGACTCCGCAGCCGGAGGTATTTTGGGATTTTTAACTGCGCTGCGAGTTGAGGGCACTCTTACCCGCAGAGCTGTATCGGGCGCGGTTGCAGGAGGGTTGGCGGCAGTTGGAACAGACTTCTTTCAAAGAAACGTCTTAGGAATTGATCCAAAAACTTTCGAACAAACGTATGACAAGAATCTACTTCCTGCGACTATAGCCAGAGTTCTTAGTGGATTAGCAGGTATTGGATTTGTTACAAACGCCATTGTTCAGGGCCGAAAAGAGCAACAAGCAGTCAATGAACTTAAGCCGTATGCAGACTCTTTAGAAGATCTTGCAAATCTCTTTGCGGATGTTGACAGAGCAGTGTTAGCAAAAAGAATATTACCGCAAACAGGCCCTGAAGATAATCCATTTAACATCATCCGTAAATTGGGGAGAAGTCCTCTGTTTAATGGTGCAGATTTTCTCTCAACACTACAAAGGATTGGCGATATTCGTAGTCTACCTCCTGAAAAACTTCCCCATTCTCTCACAGAATCTTCCCTCATGATGTTTGGTGCATCTGTGTGGAGAGGGGAATTCGTCAAACAAGCCAACCCCACATCTCTTTTGGCGCAAGCTCCCACACACTCCTCAATTATTCAAGGCATTTCGGAGGCAGGTGAAACTAACAATGAAGTTTCTCGCTTGGTTCTGCAAAAAGCACTGCATGTGGAAAGTAAAAATCCCGCATATGCAGCGGAGTACTTACAGAGTTTATTCCCTGCGGTTCAAACGCATCTTGCCACTGCTAATATAACCCCAAATGGCGTTGAGGCAAGATTAAAACAAGGTGCAACAGGACAATTATTGGGAGGAACGGGTGAAAACTATTATATTTCACATCAATATACAACCCACCTATTAAGTCAGAATCAAAAATCTCAATCGGGAGAACAGCCTGATGATAT
>CALESU010000165.1 GCA_937914905.1 uncultured bacterium | reverse complement strand
GTTTTGTATCATGGAACGGAATTTATACATACGAAATTTCGTACCATTTTGTCCTATTCGTTCAGGAACATCTGCAAACACTGGACCTTCTGAAGAGTATTTAATCAGGAGCGCGATGATGCAAGCGGGAAGTATGAAAATGCACAGAATGATCAGAGCGAGCACAATATCAATAAACCGTTTGGTAAGGTCTTGATACAACTTCCCATGAATAAGTGTTGATTGTTGCTTCATGACTGGAGGAAATGCATTAGGTAAGTCGTTCGTTCTCAGTTCCCTGAAACCCTTCGACTAACTTTTTAATTTCTTTTACCGCAGATTTCCGTGCCACCAAAAGAACATCATCTGTATTTACCACCAATAACTCTTCCAAACCAACGCCAACTACCAATTTTTTATCTTCATAGTTATAGACAAGTACATCGTTTGAGCATTCGAGCAATACTTTTCCTTTCGTAATATTATCCTCTCGTTTTTGCTCTAATGCTTCTTTCAACGCTTCCCATGCTCCAACATCGCTCCAGCCAATATCTTCCACCACAACAAGTGCGTATTTCTTATCCATTTTTTCAAGAACCGCATTGTCGAAATTCACCTCAGGCATTTCTTTATAATGCTTGAGTAAACGGTGAGAAAAATCTTCGAATGAGCCTCCTTGGACAATTTTTTCGGTAATCTCGGCAACTTCAGGAGCATAGGACTGGTAAAGGGAGTAGATAAATGCAGGAGTACTAATAAAATACCCCAGATTCCAGCAGTATTTGTTACTATCAAAGTAAGATTGAGCAGTTTGGGTATCGGGACGATATTTAAACCCCGCAAATGCAAGAAGTTCAACGTCGGAAGAGTGAGCAATTTTCTCACCCGTTTCAATCCATCCAATATTTTCAGATGCGAAGCGAGCTTTTTGACCAATAAATACAATTGATTCCTTTTTTTGCTTCACAAAATTACCCGCTTCAAGAATAAGGTGCTTAAACACATTGATGCGCTTCACCAAATGATCACTCCATAAGATAATCACTGGTTCATCAGGAAATTCTTGTGCCAAATATCCCATGACCACTGCAACTGCAGGACCTACATCTCGCTTTGCCGGCTCTGCAATAATATTTTCATGAGGGAGAAATGGGAGCTGTTCCTGAACCATTTTTACATAATCTTTACCCGTTGAAACGTAAATATCTGAAGGGTCAAACTCAGGAAGAAGACGTTCTGCCGCAAGTTGAAGCGTTGACTTGTCACCTACTACTTTTTCAAACTGTTTGGGAGATTTTTTTCGCGAAAGAGGCCATAATCGAGTACCTACTCCGCCGGCAAATATTACTGCTTTCATACGCTTTTTGTTTTTTGATTAATAAAAGATCGTAAGCTATTTTTAAACTGTGACGACAAAAACTGCGTCAATACGTCTCTTTGTTCCTCCCCATTGTACGTGCTTGAGTTCCATTCTTCAACTGCGTTTTGTATTGCTTCACTTGTCTGCTCTTCAAAAAATGAGCCCGTTTTTCCTTCTTTTACTATCTCTGTCATTCCACCTTTGCGATACGCAATCACCGGACAATCACACGAAATAGCTTCAAGCCCAACATAGCCAAAATCCTCTTCTTGAGGGACAATGAGTGCACGCGCACCTTGATACCAATGCGCCAGTTCTTGATCGGTAAGTGAGGAATAAAATGCAGTTGATTTATTTGCTCGTTTTTTTAAATGAGTTAATAAAGGCCCATCCCCAATAATGACCAGTTGTTTGTCTGGCATTCTGTTAAAAGCCTCAATGACGATATCAATTTTTTTGTAGGGAACAAGGCGAGAAACAACAAGAAAATAGGGTTTGGAACTATTGTAGGTCGATTCTGGATTATTGTTACACAACTGTTCCCAGTAAGACAAGTCAAATGGTGGATAGATAACCTTCGAACTGCGATGATAATAGTTCTGACATCGTTTGGATACGGTTTGTGAAATTGAAATTATCTCATCTGGTCTTTGGGAAGAGATATAATCCCATTTTCGTAAGTAGGCAACAAGAGGCGCTGAGAGTATTTTTGATAGGTGAGAAAATCTACCCGTATATGATTCATCCATTCCCCACAGCCACCGAGTGGGGGTAAGTAATATGCAAATATGCTTTGTGTGGGGTTTGGTAATAACGGCTTTTGCAAATGAAGAGGTGACAGAAATCACCAAATCATACTCTGAAAAATCAAAGCTCTCAAATGCGTGAGGAAAAAAGGGCAACGATAAGATGCGGTTCTTTCTTATAAATGGAGGAAGTCTCTGCATGAATGAGGTTTTCAATCTGTCATTCCGAACGTGATCCGGAATCCAGTCTGCCTGAGAATAGTCAACAAAACTCGTATACCACATTGCATCGGGAAACATCTCATGAAGTACGAGAAGCATGCGTTCCACACCTCCCCACGAATCCATCCAGTCATACACAATTGCTATTTTCATTTTGGTTTAATTAGGTAAGGTATATTATAATGGAAATGAGCACCGATTAATTTGGCTCAATTTATTTTGTGAAAAAGCACACGAAATCTTCCTTATCAATTTCTCCAAACTCAAACGGCGAAATCGGAACGATAGTGGTGGTGATGGGATTTGGATTCATGCTTCTTTCAACATTGCTGCTGACTCTTCAATCAAATAACAACCAAGTGACCATCCAGTCCCGAGCAAACTCAAACTGTGCTGAAATCCAATCTCTTTCATACTCTCCCACACCGATAGATAGCGCAGGAGTGATTACTTGTAACGGACAAATAAACCAAGCTCACTCAGGGTCGTACACCATTGCGTGTGGTTGGAGTAAAAATGGAGGATGGCCTCAAAATGGGGGGTTATGGCAAGGAGCAACATGTGAAGGGGTAAGCTGTAATTTTCAGATTAGAATGGATCAGTATACGCAGGGAACAACTGATCGATATGAGCTGGTTATGTTTGATATGAAAGAAGAATGCGGTCCTGCAACTGGCCGCGCGATAGATCTGGCACTTCAGTCCTCGGCTCAACCTACCCCAACTCCCATACCTCAATACACCCCAATCCCAACTTCAGGCCCGCAAAATACGCCCACAAGCTCAACCCAACCCACAACTCGTGTACCCACAAATACGCAAACTCCC
>CALESU010000164.1 GCA_937914905.1 uncultured bacterium | reverse complement strand
ACCGAGTCCTTGTGGCAGAAGGCGTGGAAGGTTTGGTTCCGGTGAATGGCCCGGTCCAATCTGTGGTGGATCAAGCGGTTGGTGGAATTCGATCGGGAATGTATTACGTAGGAGCAAAAACCATCGCCGACTTACAAAATAAAGCTAAATTCATCCAAATCACTCAAGCATCACTTACCGAAAGCCACCCGCATGATATTTTGGTTACGAATGCAGGACAAAACTATTAGACTCATCAATCAAATCTATGGCAGTACCTAGAACTGAAGTATCTCCAAATACACCATATCTGGAAATTGTTGATCGCATCATTTCCGGGAACGAACTGGGTTACATCTATAATTATCCCGACAAACGACTTTACGGAGAAATTGCTGATCCAAGTCGATTTATCGAAGAAGCGTGGCAGGGATATGAGGGGGATATCGGACTCTATGTTCATGTACCATGGTGTACTCCGAAACCGCCGACTGATGATTATCATGAAAAAATGAAGACCGCTGGCCTGACCAAAGACGGAAAAGATAGCTTGTGTGCATACTGTAATCTGTATACTGCTGTGAGAGGAGGAGGTATTCCAGATTGGTATACCGATGCAATTGTCACTGAAATTCATAAATATAAAAAAGTATTGGGTGGCACAGGAAGCTTGCGGGCTCGCTCAATGTATTTCGGAGGAGGATCGCCAAGTCTGCTGAACGCTCAAGATATGGGTAAGATAATAAAAGCACTTGAGGAAGTCGTCGGCCCGGTTGATGATGAGTTTGAACGCGCAATAGAAGTGATCCCCGATTCGGTTGATTTTAATAAGCTTCAAGAAATGAGAGGGTTTTTTAATCGAATCAGTGTGGGAGTGCAATCATTTGATCCAGTTGTACTTCGAGCCACCGGACGAGATTATGAGCCCAATCTTGCAAAACAGGTCATTGCTGATGCAAAAGCGCTTGGATTCAAAGATATTAATGGAGATCTCATTGCCGGCCTCCCAGGTTCAAATCAAGATTCATTCCTTGCAGGTGTTGATGAGATGATTGGAACAGGAGTAACCACCGTAACTATTTATCAAAATATGATCCGGCCTGGAACTCGCGCCGGTAAAATGGCAGCGGCAGGTCTCATCTCTTATGAGGATTCGCCAACTATCCTTAACCAAATTGGGCTTGCGAATGAAAAATTACAAGAAGCAGGATTTAAACGGCTTTCACTTACCTGCTGGAGTAAAACGACAGGATACCAACAAGGGGAAGATATCTATAATGGAGTACCTATTCTTGGGGTTGGTGCCGGGGCTCGAAGTCATGCACCACATGGGCACTATGCACTTCCGTACACCGAGGACACAAGACTGATCAATAATGCGATTAATCGCTATAAAGAGTCTCTTTCTCAAGAAGAATGGCCTGAATATCATGGAGTGGCAATCACCGAAGATATCGCGGCACGATCAAAAGTAATTCTCGGAATGATGTCTGAAAAAGGAATCGATCTAACGATCATGCTAGAAAAATTCTCGCACCAGCTTGCAGCACTCCGCGAAAGAAATCTTGTCCTCGAAGAAGGAGGAATGGTTAGATATACGGAAGTCGGAAAGGCGCACAGCGGCGCACTCGCAACGCTGTTTTTCTCAAAAGAAGATCTGGCAATTTTAAATATGAAAAATTCTGTTAGAACTCATTAATATTCTTATGATTGTAATAGTAGATTTTGGATCTCAAACTACCCATCTTATCTCCCGACGTTTGAGGGAATTGTCCATAGAAACTGCGATTATTGAGCCCGATACTTTTTTCAATGATACGAAAGGGCTGAATTTTGAAGGAATCATTTTTTCCGGAGGTCCGACGAGTGTGTATGAAGAAGGTGCGCCGACTATTGACGCAAAAGTATTTACTCTTGGTAAGCCAATTCTGGGAATTTGTTATGGCGAACAAATTATCGCACATGTTTTGGACGGTGAAGTCAGATCAGGAAAGAAAAAAGAGTACGGCCCCGCAACGCTTACCATTCACAAACCCTCTCCCCTTTTGGATTTTCCCCTGTCTAACGACCACAGTCTATCGACCATCGCAGTCTGGATGAACCATGGAGATGAACTGGCAAAGCTCCCAACGGGATTTGAAGTAATAGGCACCACAGAAACGATTCCCTATGCAGCAATTGCTGATGAATCTCGAAAAATATACGGCGTTCAATTTCATCCAGAAGTAGTACACACTCAATTTGGATTACAGTTATTAAAGAACTTTGCAATCATTTGTGGCCTCACTCCGAAAGATCAACCCATCAGTCCTGAGTTTGTGCAAGGGATGATTGACGTTGTCAAAGAATCAGTGGGAGACGCAACGGTAATTGGCGCAATGTCAGGCGGCGTGGATTCATCAATCGCGTGCCTCATGGTACACAAAGCAATCGGAGACCGATTCACACCGATCTATATTGATTCCGGACTCATGCGAGAAGGTGAGACAGATGAGCTTGGAAAAGTGTTTGCAGATCATTATGATATGAAGGTCAAAATAGTACATGCGAAAGATGAGTTCCTTCACAACCTCGAAGGAGTCACTGACCCTGAAACAAAACGAAAAATTATTGGAAAAACATTTATTGATGTTCTGGAACGAGAAGCAAAATCCCTTGGTGCAACATTTTTGGTGCAGGGCACCATTTATCCGGACGTCATAGAAAGCGCGGGCACGAAACATTCAAAAAATATCAAGAGCCATCACAATGTGGGAGGTTTGCCCAAGGATATGAAAATCATGCTTCTTGAGCCTATTCGCACGTTTTATAAAGATGAAGTGCGAGCTATTGGAAAAATCTTGGGACTTCCGAAAGAAATAACCCATAGACATCCCTTCCCCGGTCCAGGGCTTGCAATTCGGATCATGGGAGAGGTCACCCAAGATAAACTTGCTATTTTACGTAAAGCTGATAGAATCGTGCAAGAGGAACTCGCCCAAACCGGAAATAAAGATGAATACTGGCAAGTGTTTGCAATATACACCGGTATTCAGACGACTGGCGTTCGAGGAGATGATCGGGCATACGGACAGACAATTGCGATTCGAGCAGTCGAATCAAAAGATGTCATGTCTGCAGGATTTGCAAAACTCCCCTGGGAGCTTTTGGAAAAGATCAGTGTCCGAATCGTCACCGAGGTAACAGCCGTCAACCGAGTGGTGTATGACATCACCAACAAACCTCCGGGGACTATTGAGTGGGAGTGACCTCAATATCCTATGGCAGTAGGCGTAGAAAAAGACATACCAATAGTTAACAGAGTTATTCCTTC
>CALESU010000163.1 GCA_937914905.1 uncultured bacterium | reverse complement strand
CTTCTGGTAGGACTATCGCTTTGGCCTTGTGCTATGCATCTATTTTCAGCAATTCCTGACATTGATTCAGACTCTCGTTCCGGAATCCAAACAACCGCAGTATATATCGGTAAAAAGCGAAGCCTTCTTTTGACCGCGCTCTTGTGGTCAGGAACTGCATATGTTGTATCAAGTATTATTCCTTTTCCATTCCTGTTTCTCGTCTGGATTTATCCGCTCATTCCTCTTCTTCTCCTTTTGGGGTTTGGCAAGATAGAGCGGGTTTATTGGTATTTTCCTTTGATAAATGGAATGTTAGGATTTATTCTCTATTTATATGCACAATTTGCCTAATATTGTCCTTTTCGGACTCTGTCTTTTTGGCATCATCTCGTCTATTTTTGTCAATTTTTTTGGGATCTCTCATGAAAAGTGGATAGTTTCTGTAGGATTTATGGTCTTTTTTGCCCTACCTTCGTATATTGCCCTTTTGAGAATTGATGTGAAACGAGCGTTGATATCGATAGGAGCGCTTTCTCTTTATGCTCTCGTCATTGAAACCATTGCTATACAAACAGGATTTCCTTATGGCACATTTACCTACGAAAGCGGCTTGGGGCCGAAGATGTTTGGACTCGTACCATTTGCTGTCCCTTTTGCCTGGGCACCGCTGGTAATCGGATCATATGCTGCCGCAAAAACCTTCTCTAAACGTTTCGCGATCCCAGTTACGGCACTTCTTCTCGTATGTATCGATGTCCTTATCGATCCGGGAGCATATACGATGAAGATTTGGATATGGGATCCTGTTGGCTCGTTTTATGGCGTGCCCCTTCAAAACTTCGTAGGATGGTTTGGATCAGGAGTTGTGGGAGCGTCGATATTGCAGCTTGGTATGGGAGAGCGGATTCAAAAAGGAAATCTCACTCTTTTGGTTGCGAGCGCCATGGGAACCATCGCATTTTGGTTAGGAATTGCATCTCAAGAATACTTAACGATCCCCATTATCACAGGCGTGGTTCTTTTGTATTGTGCAGTGGTTCTTCTTAAAGCTCAAAATCAGCAATAACCGTTTTTTTGCTTCGCTCGTCGATGTGTGCTTTCACTTCAATATACTGCTCGATTCCCGAGTGTTTCAACTTACTTCTCAATAGTTGATCTGTTTGGAATATCCCAGCAGAACTATTCATAAAAATATCAACCACAATTGGCCTATCTGTGCCTTCACTCACTGTCACTTTGTCTATGGCAAGTGCAGACACGGAATGTATTTCCATTATGCCCGCTTCAAATGGTAAGCGAGACCTTCCTTCGCTCATGTCTAGTGCATCTGCAACACGCAAAATCCCCCCTTCTAAGGTGAATGGTTTTCCTCCACTTCGATGATTGATAATGGCATGCAATGTTTCTGCTATCACAATAGTTTTTTCTTCAATAGGGAGAAAATCAATCAGTTCTCGCAGTAAGGTATGTGTCATAAATAAGCTGAATTCTTCATGCCCTTCGCGATTGATAGACATTCCCACATCGTGGAGCAAGCTTCCCAATAAGACAACCAACTCAGCATGGTGTTCGGTAAGATCAAAATTCTGTACTATCGAAGGCTTTATTCCCTTTTTAGTAAGTATTCGAAGGAGTCTGAGAGATAGGTTGGACACAATTTGAAAATGTACGGGTCCGTGATCTGTCATGCCAAGTCTGTCTATGGCATTGGTGTTTATAACCCGCCACAAGGTGCGAATTTCAGCATTTGCATTTATCATGTCAAGCGCCTTTTGGAGGTACTCATTGCCTTTCGTAGGAACATGGATCTCCATAGTGGCTGTTGGGTCTTTCTGTAGTGTATTCATAATGATTCATACTATACCATAAAAAAACTATCCGTATATTCACGTGAAACACATGAGTACTAGATAGTTTTTTTTGGTTTTTACGATTAATAGCTTCTTCGTCTATCAAATCCGCCTCCACTACCACCACGATTTGGACGTTCTTCGCGTGGTCGTGCGATATTGACGACAACTTTTCTTCCCTCGATTTCTTTGTCAGCCATTGCTTCAACTGCTCGTTCAGCAGATGCATCATCTGAAAATGTTACAAATCCAAAGCCTTTTGAGCGATTGGTTTGACGATCCATAATGATGATAGCTTCCGTTACTTCTCCAAATTCTGAGAAAAGATCTTTCAATCCTTGATCAGACATGGACCAAGGTAAGTTACCTACGTATAGTTTGTTCTGTTGCATGTGTATTAATTCACCTCGCTTTCTTTTTTCTCGTAATTAGTTATTTCTTACGACGATATCTAAAATAAGTATGACCCCGTTCATCTATGGAATGGGTATCAGTGACTTTAATACGACTATCCAGGAACATGGTGTCATTGAGCGTTTGCATTGCTTTTTTGGCATCTGATTCATGTCTCATGGTAACGTATGCGTACTGCGCGTTTACTTGAAATGAGACTCCTGCACCCAATTGTATCTGTTCAACTTCACCGATTGTTGAAAACAGATCTTGGATCTGGGTCTCTGTAGTCTTTGAAGGAAGTTTTCCGACGAATAATTTTTGTGACATGTTCTTTAAATCTTTAGGTTCGTATAGCTCAAATGAAGAATGTGTTCTGATGGGAAGAAATTCTTCAACCCGCAGCCAATTTTCACTTTCGACAAAAAGAAGTATACCATATTAAAACACAAAATGCGAATGATCCCGTTATTTGTTAGTTTATTCTGGCGGGTCCGACTTTTCTCATAACTGCTCGCACAATGCCATGTATCTTGAGTTCAGTCACGGGATAAAAAGGAGGGTAATTGGGATTTGCAGCCTCTAGAAAAGAAGATCCTCTTTCTTTTTTAAGAATTTTCAAAGTCCATTCATTATCTATCTCTGCAAGCACGATATCTCCATTTTTGACGTCTCCTTTTTGTTCTATAACCACAAGGTCTCCTTCAAAAATGCCTGCATTGATCATTGAGTCGCCACTTACTTTCAATAAAAATGAAGTATCAGGTTTTTCAATAAGGTATTCGTCAAGGGTGAGATAGCTTCGTCTTTGTTCTGCGATGATGGGGTATCCGGCTTTAATCATTCCCAAAACAGGAAGTGCAAAAAAGCGCTTCGTGGGAGACAGCTTATTATTTACCTTCTTAATAAACCCTTCGTCCATAAGCTCTTGGACATAATTGTAAATAGTTCTTTTAGAAGGTACATTAAATAATTTCAGCATTTCAGAGTATGATGGCAAACGTCTGTTTTTTCGATAGAATTTTTTGAGAGTAGCGAGAATATCTTGTTCCATAAAGCTTAGTATATAAATACAGTAATGTATATATAAGTATATGAAACGATCGTTTCAATGTCAAGAGATAACAATTAGGCAATCCGTATATTTTTTGTCATTCTGAAGCAAAGCGAACCTGCCTGCCGGCAGGCAGGGAATCCAACCAATGGATCCTTCGATCGCTTACGCTCTCTCAGGATGACATGGGAGTGTGGCTGTCATTCTGACCCTCCGATTCGGAGGGGAAGAATCCAAAAGGAGGACAGAACCTCAAAGATGAGTCAATATGATACAATAAACACTCAGATAAGGAGGAGTCGCATAGTGGCCTAGTGCGTTCGCCTGGAAAGCGGATATAGCCGAGAGGTTATCGGGGGTTCGAATCCCCCCTCCTCCGCACGAGATGCAAGTTGAACTGTAAAGCAAAGAAATACCACGAATGTCAACAAGGTATTTGGGGTAGAGATGCAAGCAAAAACGCTAAATAAAGAAATTGAGGTCGAACTTTAACATTAGACTGTCAGGACAATATAATAATTCCTACGTACAATATTAGCAGAAAAAGTATATGTCTGCTAAAGTGGCGGTAAGTGATAAGTTCTCATGGTAATAATATGTTGTTGTGACTTGCCGGAGTGGCGAAATTGGCAGACGCGCAGGTTTTAGGAACCTGTGGTAGCAATACCTTGGGGGTTCAAGTCCTCTCTCCGGCACCGCTTCTCAATAGGTCATTTTTAATAGGATATTGTCAGAGCAACCACTCCCCAATCCTCTCATAATGCTCAGCGGAATCGGTTGTGAAAAGAGTCGATAAATATACTTATAGCAATAATAAAAATAATCAAAGCATTTTTGATTTAAATTGTCATGACAATACTTATAGCGCATTTCTCGTACATACTTCTGTCCTAATAGTACGGAATAAATAAAACTCATAACATCTCAGAATGAACACTATATGACAAGTTTTGGCATCGATATCTAGGGTTCTCTGAAAATTCGCAACACTAGCAAGGAACTTCAAGACAAATAGATAAATGGCAATTTGGCTTGATAAGATAGGCTCTATAATATAAATAACCTATTTAGCAGATAGATTGAACGTCCGCTAAATAGCAAAACCTCTCCCACTCCACTTCTCCTTGACAGATCATCTCAAAATTGTGTACAGTTAAAGTGCTCTTGATATCATTCAAGTACTATTACTTCAGACGGGCGAAATAGTAATTAAACTATAGGATTATATTTATCTTATATTATCCTATTTTTTACGCCTAATTGTGTATCTAAATTATAACTATAGGATATTCCATTTTGAATAAAGCGTCAGATCAATCCGGTATCATTTTATACTTCTGCACCGTTCTTTAAATAGTTAAGTAACATAACTAACGTCGTATAACTCTCTCTTTACTTCTCATGAAACGTCGTTTAATATGAAATCTATGGAGTTCCCTCTTGCGCTTAAACAATTCGCGGAGTATTGCGAGCTGGATAGAAACTTGTCTCAACGTACCGTGAAGATGTATGTCTATTATATTACCTTCTTTTTTGAATGGTATCAGAAAGAGCGTGGGCTCAAAACAGTTATGGTGGAAGAAATTAATGAAGAGAGTATTCGTTATTTTCGCCTGTATTTATCACGTGAATATCGAAATGAATTTAAAGGTGAACTCAAAAAGCAAACACAGAATTATTTTCTCGTTGCCTTGAGAAGTTTTTTCAGATACCTTGTCCGGATTCACAAGAAAGTGATGTCTCCCGA
>CALESU010000162.1 GCA_937914905.1 uncultured bacterium | reverse complement strand
GCATGGATATCTTCCAGGATATCAACTTGGATTTGCAAAGCCCGATGAAACGGTGGAGGAGTATGCGAAACCTATTAGCACCATGCATCATCGCTCATCAGAAGGAGATGTTATCGAACAATTTCGTTCCCATCCTCACACCAAACTCGTCGTACTTGACGAAATGGATCGTATTGTGGGGATCATTTACTCTGACGATGTACTTAAGGTACTTAAAGATGAGGAAAGTGCATCGCTTTATAATTTTGCAGGAATCCATGCTGATGAAGAGGTGATGGACCCAGCACGCCTTAAAATCAAATTCCGTTATAAATGGCTGATAGTGAATCTCGCTACGGCATTTCTTGCCTCATTTACCGTGGGACTGTTTGAAAAAACATTGGAAACATATGTGCTTCTTGCCGTTTATATGCCAATCGTTGCTGGGATGGGAGGAAATGCAGGTACTCAAACATTGGCGGTCATGGTGAGAGGAATCGCCTTAAAACAAGTAGACTTCCACAATTTTATGAAGCCATTGATCGCCGAGTTGATTAACGGATTTGCGAATGGAGTCATAAATGGTATTTTGGTATTTTCAATCGTCATGCTCATTAATCGTGAATTTATGATTGCACTCGTATTGTCTTTTGCCATGGTGGTAAATTTATTGGTTGCTGCATTTTTCGGCACCATAATCCCCCTCATTATGAAAGCATTGGGAAAAGATCCTGCATCATCAGCCACCATATTCATCACGACAGCCACAGACGTCCTCGGATTTCTGGCATTTTTGGGTTTGGCTACGATACTGCTTCGATAAATTAAGACCTGCATGATTGGCTGAATCGATACGACTACATAGCTAAGTTATAAGTGCACTTTCTTTATGATTGTATTTATTGATGATCAATGGGTTTCTGACACAGAAGCTACTATCAACATTAAAGACATAGGTATTCTTCGGGGATTTGGCATATTTGACTATCTGAGGACCTATGGCACAAACCCATTTCGGCTAACCGACCATATTGATCGGTTTTATAACTCCTCTCACCTTTTGGGAATAACACCAAAGTACTCAAAGGAACGGATTGCCCAGATTATTCATGAGGGAATCATAAAAAATGGATTTGTTCATACCAATATTAAATTTATTCAGACGGGGGGAATAAGCCCTGATGGATTTATGCCTGCTGAAATGGGAACTTTTTTTGTGTATTTTTACGAGGCAAAAGAATATCCACAAGAGATGTATGAAACAGGAACAAAACTGAAAACGTCTCCGCTCATGAGACAGTATGTTGAGGCAAAAACAGTCAATTATGCGGCAAGCATTGCTGAAGTACGGAAGGCAATGATTGAAGGGTTCCAAGATATCATACACACAGACCAAAACGGAGACTTATACGAAGCTACTCGGAGTAATTTGTTTGGTATCCGTGAAGGGAAACTTATTACCACAGATCAAGGAGTCCTTTTCGGAGTTACTCGAAAAGTGGTACTTGAGATTGCCCGTGCATTGGCAATCGACGTGGAGTATCGGTGCATGAATCTCTCCGAACTGAGAACTTTGGATGAGGTTTTTACCACAAACTCAAGTCAAGAAGTTATGCCGGTTTTGCAGATTAACGACATTCGTATTGGAGACGGAAAAGTTGGTGCTTTGACCAAACTGCTTCATAAGGAATTTAAAAAGCTCACAACCGTTGTCTAGAAATCATCTTCAAAACAATATGTCATCTTGACCCTCCGATTCGGAGGGGGAAGGATCCATCTAGTGACTGATTATTGACTGGATTCTTCGCTTCGCTATGCTTCGCTCAGAATGACAATCGTGAGATTCAAAAGAGTTTCTAACAAAAAGAGCGAGGATTTTACTCCTCGCTCTTCGTATCAAATTGCTTTTAGTAGGTACTTTTCTTTACTGAGTTTGTACTTCAAACAGTTTGTCGTGCATCTCCCAAAACTTTCCTTGCTTGTCAGCACAAACTGCTGCTCGAGCTGCGGGTTCTGCATTGGGGTGGAATGACAAAGGAAGGTGCTTATAAGCGATCGCCACCTTGTCTCCATACTCTGATTTGATTTGGTTTACTGTTGCGTATGCTCGTGAACAGAATGGGCATTCGAAATCAGAAAACTCAACAATAATCACAGGAGCTGTTCGAGGTCCCTTGATAGGAGCTTTTCCGACAGTCACCTGAGCTTTAGCTGGCTTAAACGCTGCGTTTTCAGGGTCTGAGCAGTATTGTTGTAAATCTTCAGAATACCCTTCGCAAACCTCAGATCCGGTTCCTGCAAGTTCGCTATCGATGATTTCTCTAAAGGTTTCGATGGGGAATGCTCCACCTAAAAATTTACCGTTGATGAAAAATCCAGGTGTACCTTGAACTCCCATATCGGCTGCATACTTTGCATCCGCGCTTACCATATTTTTGGCATCCTCAGATTCGTAACAAGTTTTGAAATCACCCTCATTGAGTTTTAATTCCTTTGCATAGGAAAATAATTTTTCTTCAGATAAAGGAGATTCTTGCTCTGCTCCTGCGACTACGCCTTTTTTCTCCAGAGCCTTCAGTTGGTAAAATGTATACCCCTGAAAAAGAAATAAAGCAACAATTACAAGAGTAAGTAAGTTGAATTGCTGACCTAAACGCTTTATGGAACGATCTACGGAATTGGTAGGAGATTCTACTGCTTCAATAAGTGCTTCGACATTTACAGATTCTGTCCTGTTTTTACTGACAGTTTTTGCACTTTTTGATGTTTTTTTTGGTGCCATTTATAAATAGATGAACTAGTAATAGTGTTGCTCGAAAAAAGAACACCCAATAATCATACAGGAGCTTTTTTCAAATGAAAAGAGCAAGCTTTATATCAGCTTTGTACCGGGCCGAAGTGTAGGATCGAGAGGTATAAGAACGGGTTTCTCGTCTTGATCTGCAGCAAGAATCATTCCTTGAGATTCTCGGTCCAGCATTTTTTTAGGCTCAAGATTTGCGATAAAGGGAAATGTTTTATCGATAAAATCTTCCGGAGTATACCACGCACGCATTGCAGTAAAAATCGTCACAACTCCGTATTCTTCTCCCAAATCTACCGTGAGTTTGATCAGTTTTTTAGACTCTTCAACAATAACTGCCTGTGTCACTTTTCCCACCCGAATATCAATTTTCATGAGATCAGAAAAGGGAATGGTATCTTTTTTCATACAGAATGAATTGCATAAATTCTAAACATATTTGATCCAATTTTCTTGAAACGTTCAATTTTGATCATACCAATATTACCCGTATTTTCAACATGGGGACCCCCACAAAATTCTTTGGAATAACATGCATCAATATGTGTTTCGTCTCCTCCAATACAATAAACACTAACTTGGTCAGGATATTTTTCTTTGAAAAATGATCGTGCGCCAATTTGTTCAGCCTGATTTTTGGGGAGAATAAGACGGAACACAGGGAGTTTTTCCTTAATATGATCATTAATTATGGATTCCACTTTTAAAACTTCATCGTCAGAAGGCCCACGAGTTGCATAAAAATCAAAACGCAACCGCTCAGCAGTGATATT
>CALESU010000161.1 GCA_937914905.1 uncultured bacterium | reverse complement strand
GATCGTTGCCTATAAAAAAGACATAGAGCAATTTGTTGGGTATCTTGCTTCAAAAGAAAAGAGTGACATTCGCGATGTCAAAAAAGAAGATATCGAAGGGTTTATTCAAAATCTCCTCGAGCAAAAATACACGAAAAAATCAGCGTCACGAAAGCTCAATTCGGTACGAACCTTCTTCAGATTTCTCAAACACGAAAATATCATTATGGCAAACCCTGCGTTTGATATTTCACATCCCAAATATGTGCAATCCGTGCCTCGCATCCTCACCAAAATGGAGTATCGAGCACTTCGAGATGTTGCAAAAGAAGATATTCGCACCTACGCACTCGTTGAATTGCTTTTGCAAACGGGAGTAAAAATAGGCGAACTCGCAACACTTCAAATAGAAGATGTAGGAGCAAGTGCTCTGAAGATCAAGACATACGGAAAAAATATCGAACGAGAAGTACCTCTGAATCCTCCCGCTCTGAAGGCAATTAAAGCTTACTTGCAAGAGCGCACTGCAAACGGACAATCCAGTCCACATCTTTTCATCACACGTACCGGAAATCCCTTATTGATCCGCAACATTCGTCAGATCATTGACCGATGTTTTCAAGAAGTGGGAATAGAGCACGCAACAGTAAACGATCTTCGCAATACCTTTATTGCACATCAATTGCGAAATGGCGCTACGCTCGAATATATCTCATCTATTGTAGGCCATCGTCGCATTTCTTCAACTGAACGCTTTTTAAACCTCGTCAAACAAGAGGCAGAGCGCAAAGAAAAACTCGGAGAGCTTTGATATACTAATCTCCATGTCTCTTACCATCCATACCGACGGAGGTTCTTTGAACAATCCCGGACAAGCTGCAATAGGATTTCTCATACACCAACAAGGCGTTTTGATTCATACGCACAGTGAGGCAATAGGTATCGCATCAAACAATGTCGCAGAATACACGGCGCTTATCCGTGCTCTCGAATATGTGAATGTACACAAAAACTCATTTTCACTCCCTGTTGATATGGTTGAGATCGTTGCAGACTCCGAACTCATGGTCAAGCAAATGCAAGGGAAGTATCGGGTTAAAAATGCAGATTTGAAACCATTATTCACAAGGGCTTCTGAACTTGCAGAGCAAACGGAAGTGCCCGTTTCATTTCGCCATGTACTAAGACATGAAAACAGCGATGCGGATCGCTTGGTAAAACAGGCGCTGGGAAGATAGTCGCTACCTCAAAAAGTGCATTTGTACATATCGAGACAGTTCTTCGCTATACTAAATACATGGACCAGCACCCTGTCCCGCGCCAGATTACTACTTTTGAGTTTAAATTGATCGGCTTCATGACCTTGAAGCAGTTTTTATATCTTCTGATATCTTGCCCCATTGGGTATATTATTTACAAAATTATTCCCTTCCCCATCATCAACGTACTTCTCGGAGGAATAGTTGCTGCAATTGGAGCTGTTTTTGCTTTTGTACCAATCCAAGACAGACCTATGGAGGTTTGGATCAGAAACTTTATCAGACGTTTAAACTCACCCACGCAGTATGTATATCGAAAACACAACGACTCGCTCCATTTTCTCAATAGTCTTTATTTTGCCTCAAACCCTCATCTTGCCGTTGTCCACGTAGATACGAAAGAGAAATTGCAAAAATATCTGGCGACTCAAACTCAAAGTACAGATAATTCTCCTCAAATCGCGAGGCGTGACAAACAACATGCACACATTGGCGATCTGTTGCAAGAAACAAAGCACACCGATCCCTCTTTGATTAAAAAAGGCGCTGTTGCATCGGTCCAAAATCAAACCACTCCCGTTGCTCAAGAGTCATCTCCAAAAGTCAAGCAACCCTATGTCACGGGCGTCGTAAAAAATCGAAGAAACATTGCACTTCCCGGAATGTTAATCTCGATTAAAGACATGGATGGGAAACAGCTAAGACTCTTAAAAACCAACCCTCATGGCATCTTTGCAACATATAGCCCTCTTCCTGACGATAATTATCAGCTCGAAATCTCCGATCCGAATGGCCTGGAGCTTCAATTCGCGCTCCGGTTCC
>CALESU010000160.1 GCA_937914905.1 uncultured bacterium | reverse complement strand
AGGAGCCATATTTTTTTTTTTTTTTTCCACGCGAGCTGCCTTATGAAGTCTGAGTATCGCTTCTCCCGAACCTTCTTTTGTCCAATCGCGCACCAGTTTTCCTTTATTTTCTTTTTCAGTGACTCGTGCGATTACTTTTTCAAGCAAGTTGGGTGGCACTTCTACAAACTGCTCAAGCCCAGGTTTCGTACGACCAGAGATGATATTTTTTGCCGTGTACATCTCAACGTACGAAGCCATGTCATAATCGTCAAAATCATACGCAATTCCTCCCATATCAACCTTGTTGGCAGCAAGAGACGTTTTCACGCGAGCTAAACGTGCATGAACTGCCCCCATTTGACCCAAATACCGCGAATCTTTTCTCAATGCTTCAAGTTGCATGTTCACGAGATCTGAAACTAAACGCTTTGCGACGTCTTGATCTTCTCCTTTTGCCGACTTATACACTTCGCTTACGCCCTCATAAAGCGTTTTCCACCCATCCTGACCCTCACGCACAGCATCAGAAATACCCTCAAGCATCCCTCCGCCAGAAATAAAATCCTTCGTTTTTTGAGAAATCACAAGAGAAGCTTCAGCTGTTCGAGAGACAAGCTCTTCTCCCGCTGCGGATCTATTCAAAAATTGCCCCGCTTCAGACGTGGTAAACTGCATGCCAAAATTGTCCTCTTTCCAAGTATTTGCGAACCACGCTCCCCGGGTAGTAATATGATTTTCTCGCACTTCCCTATGTTTCGCCGAGTTTGTTGCTTTCCATCTCCGCTCAAGAATGCCTTCTTCAGGTTTTTCTTGAATCCGTCTTGAAATACTTTCATACAGGTCTTTCGCTCTTCTTACCTTACCTTCTCGATCTGGATCGTCCGCATACTTTTCCTGAAGTGATCTTTCAACTAAAGCGGATGTTACTGCATATTGAACCCCACTCCTATCCCGAGATAAGTCCCCATATAAGACGCCCAATTTTCCTCTATCGGAAGCTTGACCCTCCATTTCTTTCATTTTTCGGATTGACTCAATACGCGCTACTTGCTGGACATAAATAAGATCGTCAAAGGCCACGTCCCACTGATTTTTTATTGCGCGATCAAAATCCGCAGGAATTTGGGCGCCAGAAGTCCATTTTCCAGTCTTTTTCTTTCTCCCCCCATCCTCGTTCGGAGAACCAATAAACTCTTCAAGGAGTTCTTGCTGGAGCGTTACTCCATTTTGTGATGCACGCCTTCGCTCCATAAATACAAATTCCAATGGCATTCGTTCAAAAAGTGCCACAGTCAAAGCATCGTAGACGTATTTCTTAAGAATACTTCCCTGAGTTGCTGCACTAGCTCCTCCTGCCCCTGAAAGCTCCGCTTTCACTTTTGCCCAAAAAGTCTGATCGTTCTGCACATCTGCAAGGAGGGATTTACCGACTCCTTCTTGAAAGTAACGGTTATACAAGAATTTGAAAAACTCTTCAAACTGACCCTCATTTTCACTCGTAACTGCAGTTGGGAAAATAAAACTATCTGCATAATTTTTCAAGACATTGGTTCCAATATTTTCAATCGATTTCCAACCGTGCACGAGGACGTCTTTTCCCTTTGTAAGATCTAAAGAATTTGATTTACGATCATATATATCCCCCAGCCAATTTGCATAGGTATAACTCACTCTCCAACCCCCATACGTATCTACGCCCCCCATCTTGGTGAAATTGGTCATAGATATCAAAGGATTACTATTACGGAATATCTCGTGATCATAATAGGCAAGTTGTCCATTTTGAAAGGAATCTTTCCATCGTTTTTCCCCTTCTTCAACAAGCTCATGCGGATGAAATTCGTCTATCATTACCTTTTGTGGCATGTAGGGGAGCTTGACGATTATCGGGTCCGCAGAACCCCACCTTTTGGCGGCTTCAAATACATCGTAGACACTATTACCCGCAAACGGACCCTCTCCCAGATAAGTTTGCTCTCCAGAGTCGGTAAGATATGGATCCGCATAACTGGAGAGTGCCTGGAAAAAAAACTCTTTTCCAAATGACATGAGTCTCGCGTGGTTGAATGCACGTTCAATCGCCCAGGAAGGTACGCTGCCATCTTTACCATTAAAATATGTTCTCAATTGCTCCAGTGCCTTTTTTTCTGCAGGCTTCATTTGCTCGAAAAGTTCACTTTGCAAACTGGGGTCTTTCCGCCAATCATATTTCGCAAATACTCGTTTATACATGGGCTCAAGAGACATGATTGCCGCCTGAATTATTTCATTGTGAGGGAGAATATATAGATGATCGATTGTCTCAGTTTTTAAATTTTCTTTAGCGAAATTTGCCATTGCAGCAAAAATTCCTCCTTTGTCCTGAAATTGATCTGGCCTATCTATAAGAAAACGAAGATTGAACTGATATGCAAGAGCTCCTTTTTCCATCTGAGCTATCTCTCCCAATGAGTTCACGAATTTTGATAGGGTAGTTTCTGTCAAATGGGCAAGAGGCACAGTGGATTCCTCAAGCTTTTGTCGCTCAGGGTTATAGATTTCAGTCTTTACTCGATCATGTATGCACCACGAACCTTCTTGATCGGCAGATTGTTTTGAAGCGTCAAGAAGTCTACTTAAGTTGCCTGCAATTGCTTCATTGAACACGATAAGTGGATTTACAAAACCGGTTGTTTGTTGCTGAGCTAATTGATCAAATTGCGCAGTAGGAGCTTTTGAAAGTATCGTTGAAAAAATGGAATTTATTGTGTAAAGGAGCGTTTTGTGTATCTCATCAGTGACTTTCTCGCCCGCTGTTTTTGCATCGCATCCTGATTCCTCTTGTACGATTCTAATTTTTTCAAAGTAATATGCTTTGAAATCTTCAATACTGGCACTTTGAATAGCTTCATAAAGCTTATAAGCTTGCTCTTTTTCCTTATCGTCTCTATAATCTCCGAAAATACGCTCAAATTCTTGCTGAACCATATTCGAATTTTCTCGTGGACCTCTCTTTTTTGCCTCATTAATTTTTTCTTTTCTCTGTTGCTCTACTTTTTCCCGTTTTCCTTTTTTTATGGCTTCAAATACAATGCGAAATCGAGTAGTGTCAATATTTTGGATTTTTCCTTGGGAAATGGGCCTAGTTATTATTTGACTTACCAGGGAAAATATTTCGTCATCTTTACCGGTCAACATAACTGCTAAATCCTGCTCGAATTGAGTTGGGGGTTGGCCTTCAGGTGAAAATCGCACAAACGTATCGTCCTGCATCATTCCATCAATAAGCGGTAGGAGAAATGCAGCTGTTTTTTTCGTTAATTTTCCGTCGACTTGTTCGATTAATGAATCGAAAACTGCACGCGTTTGAACATCGCTAGGTCTGGAAATGATGTTTTGTTGAGCTGCTTGAACAAATTCTGCAAGAACTCGAAGAATGTTTTGCGACACCTCACTTGCTTCTGGAGTAAAAGTTTCAAACGTTTCAATTGATTCTCTTACCTCTTTTCCATCTACTTCCTTCCTTCGTATTTTTTGCTTAATAATCGGAGTGTAACCATTTCTAGCCTTTTCTTTAACAACATCTTCTGACGAACTCGAATTGGCAGTTTTATACTCCTTTAAGACAGATTGAGCATCTTGAACACCTAGTTCGACAAAGTCAACTTGAGGAGCACGCTCGTATGGAACTCTTGGCGAACCTCCCGCACCTTGTTCTGTTGTCATTCTTTAATTATATCATTTTCAATACTCCCTCACTCTCTCAGCCACACCATATCCTTCAC
>CALESU010000159.1 GCA_937914905.1 uncultured bacterium | reverse complement strand
ATCTCCTGGTATTTATTTCACCGCAGAAATTGATAAAACAAGTGGGCTCACTCTCTATAATGCAGAAGTTCGCCCATACATTGGCTCATGGATAGATATCAACATCAATAAATACAACATCATCGAAATCAAGATCAATAAACGAAGAAAGATGTTGGCATCGGTCTTTTTGAAACTATTTGATGGAGAATCAAATTCACAGATCATGAATTACTTTTCTGATCTAGATCAAGATTTGGTAGAAAAATACATCACACCAACTCTCAAAAAAGATAAAACTTCGACAAAAGATGAGGCAGTTCTTGAGTTTTACCGAAAGGTGAAGCCAGGAGAACCCCTTATTCTTGAAAATGCCTACAAAACGCTCCATTCTCTCTTTTTGGATCCCAAAAGATACTCAATGGGACGAGTGGGAAGATACAAAATCAATAAAAAATTGGGTCTTACGATAGAAAATACTCCTGAACATTATCTTCTCCAAAAAGAAGATATGATCGAAACTCTCAAATACCTCATCAAGCTCACAAAAGCACAAGGACAATTTGACGATATTGATCATTTGGGAAACCGAAGACTTCGCACCGTGGGAGAACTCATCGGTATGTACGGAATCCGCGCAGGTATGATTCGCGTGGAAAAAGAGGTAAAAGAGCGCATGAGTTTGATCACCAGCGATGTGAATCCTACCCCATCACAAGTATTGAATAATAAACCGCTCATTGCGACCATCAATATTTTCTACAAAACAAATCAACTTTCCACAATCATTGATCAGACGAATCCATTGTCAGAACTTGACAATTTGAGACGTGTGACCGTGGGTGGACCAGGTGGAATCGAAAAACAACGTGCATCTTTCTCAATCCGAGACATTTCTGCATCACAATACGGAAGAATTGACCCGATTAGATCCCCAGAAGGACCAAACATCGGTGTTGTGACGTATATGGCAATGTATGCTAGAGTCAATCAATTTGGCTTTCTAGAAGCTCCTTACCGAAGAATTGTGAAAGAAACCAAGGGTGGGAAAACACGTGTCAAAATTACCGATACAGTCGATTATTTACAAGCAGATGATGAAGAACAGCATTATATTACCGCATGTAGTGTGATGACTGATGAAGATGGATATATTACCGATCCTTTGGTCGTTGCAAGACACAATGGAGAGATTGTTGAAGTCACCCCTGATGTGCTTACCTATATTGACGTTTCTCCACGTGCGGCGATTGGCCTTTCAGCCGCGACAATCCCCTTCTTGCAAAATGATGACGCGAGCCGAGCCCTCATGGGAAGTCACATGCAATGTCAAGCCGTACCTCTTATCCGACCTCAGGCTCCCCGAGTGGGAACCGGGATGGAACAAGTGGTGTCAGCTGAGCTTGGCCGCACCATTCTTGCCCCTGAAGATGGAACCATAACGTATGTCGATGGAGATCGGGTAACTTTTAAGGGAAAATCGGGAAAAGAATACAAATATGAACTCGCACGATTTGTCCGAACCAACAAAGACGTTTCATTTGACCAAAAACCACGTGTTGAGCCTAAGCAAAAAATGACAAAAGGCGACCTCATTGTGGACGGACCTGCAAGTGAAAATGGGCAATTGGCACTTGGCCAAAATCTTGTTATTGCGTACACTTCGCTTCATGGCTTAGGGTACGAAGACGGATTTGTGGTTTCGCAACGAATATTAAAAGAAGATATTTTTACGTCAATTACCAGTGAAGAATACGTCGCAGATGTAGTCGACACCAAACTGGGAGCCGAAGAACTCACTCGAGATCTTCCTAATGTAAGAGAAGAAATCCTTCAAAATCTTGATAAAGATGGCTTTGTTGTTGTCGGAACTCAAGTTAAGGGAGGAGATATTCTCATTGGAAAAGTAGCTCCTAAGGGAGAGCGCGAACTAACCGCAGAAGAGCGTCTGCTTCGTGCAATCTTCGGAGAAAAAGCAAAAGATGTTAAAGACACTTCTCTTCGAATGCCATACGGCGATCGAGGAACAGTGGTTGATATTGACATTATTGATTCTAAAAAAGATCCCAATGAACTTGAACCCAGCATCCTCAAGCGTATCCTTGTGCACACGTCTCAACTGAGAAAAGTGACCGTAGGAGACAAGCTTGCCGGACGCCATGGAAACAAGGGAGTTATCGCAAAGATTTTACCTGAGTACGACATGCCTTATCTTGAGGATGGAACTCCGGTAGACATCATCATCTCCCCTCTTTCTATTTTGGCTCGTATGAATTTGGGACAACTGTTTGAAACCATCCTTGGATGGATTGCTCTCAAAAATAATAATTATATTTCCGTCCCCGTTTTCGAAAAGATCAAAGAAGATTATATTTTCAAAGAACTTGAGAAACTGGGACTTCCATCAGATGCCAAAATGACTTTGTATGATGGGCAAACTGGAAAACCATTTGAACGACCGGTACTTGTTGGAATTGGCTACATCATGAAGCTTATTCACATGGTGGAAGATAAATTCCATGCACGATCAGTCGGACCGTACTCACTTGTCACTCAACAACCATTGGGAGGAAAATCTCAAATGGGAGGACAGCGATTTGGAGAAATGGAAGTCTGGGCACTTGAGTCACACAGAGTACCTCATACGTTGCAGGAAATGCTCACCAT
>CALESU010000158.1 GCA_937914905.1 uncultured bacterium | reverse complement strand
AAGTAAAATCCACGCGATTCACAATCGTCACCGGTTGATTTTTTTATTCAATCTGTAAGAATGTATAGTATGCGTGTTCATGCTCTTTTGTTTTTAAGCCTACTGGGATTAGCCATACTTCTTCCAACACAATCAATTGCTCAAGAGCCTTTGGGATTTGGGTATGCATGTCTTCAAACTGAATTATGCAAGACCCCTGGCGCGACTGAGTCAAACCCAAAATGTTCTACGGGATACGGACATCGAGTTCTCCTCACAACGCATCCCAACTTCAAGCCAGGAGCAAATAAAGACAAAGCGTATGTAACAGAATGTTTTGACCTTGTGATCCCGGCAGAAACAGGAACGCTCCAAACAGTCTGCACGACGGGAAGTTCTGAGCTTGATAAGGAATTATTCTGCCCTGGCAAACAGCGCGACGACGCTACCTGTGATAAACTGGGCCTCCTTCAAAACAAGTATCGTATCGATTCCCAATATGTCATCCAAAGTACTTTTAAATATACGATAAAAAAAAGTGAGATTCAGGACCAAGTGGCACGTGAGAGAACCGATGTCCCCGACTATGGCATTTTTTACCTCGAAGGAACCTCCATGGTAAAACATGACCCTAAAGTTGTACAGACTGACAATCGAAGCACCATGATTCCTGCAAAAATAGAGTGGCAATCATACACGGAAGGTGGCTTTACTCGAAAATTCCTCATATGGAATGCCGTAGATGCCGTGCTCAATCAAGATAAAATTGATGACACCGGACAAAAACAATCAACGCTCACCTTTGGAGGAAGTTGCACGGGAATCAATTGGGACCCCGAAGGAATTGTGTATGACGTGCAGACGGGAAATCCCATCACAGACGTTCAGCTTTCCATAGACTATGCAACCACCGCAAATGGGAACTTTTCACCGGCGCTTGCTGGCATTGGCCAAGTGTTGCCTCCCGGAACAAGTAACCCTCTTTTTTCAGGCACGGGTGGATACTACCAGTTTTTTGGAGCTGAGGGGTATTACACCATTGCCCCTTCGCATCCTCAGTTTACTCATTATACGGAAGGCAGTGCAGCTATTCCGTATCAAGTCACTTCCCTCTATTCTATTTCTAAAAATTACTACGCGAATTCCTCCGCCATTTTTGAAAAAGCCGGTACTCGCCAAGTGAGACATATTCCTCTGATTATAAACGCTGGGCAATCTGCTCCTCCCTATGTGTTTGCCGTGCAAGAGGCATCTGTCACCGCACAACCCAGTGGCGTAATTCAAATTACCGGGAGAACCAATGGCCCTGCAACCGCGATTGTCGCAATATGCAAAGAGTCTTCAGGCGTTTCTAACTGTCGAAATGAAAAGCAGTACACCCCCAGTAATGGAGGCCCTTCTCCCGACTCCTATTTCAGATTTACCCTTACTGCAAAACAGTCAGAACTTACACCGGGTGAAAAATTCGTCCTCTCATTTCAACCTTTCTCATTAGTTCCTCCTCAGGCTCGATCAAGTATGATTGATCGGATTATTTCATTTGTACAATCGCTTATTCCTGTGGTATCTGCTCAAGAAGAGTCACGAGTGGTACGACTTACTGTTGAACCTATTCCTACGTATCTTGAAGGATATGCGTATGACGGTTTAGGGAATGTGATTCCGAATGCAGAAGTGGGGATCTATGTTTCTTTCTCTCCTCGTGCTATTTATCAGACGAAGGCTGATGCTCAAGGATATTATCAAATTACATCTGAGTATCTTCCTCGAGATCCCTACACCATCAAGTACTCTGATCCTGCAAAAGAAGGTGTTGAGATTGTCTTACAAACATCACAAGTCTTGGCACAAAATAATGAGTTTATGATTGTGGAGAAGATTGATCCGTACAAAGTAGTTACCGAGAGTACCAATCCTCGAGCACAAGTTACTCCCACTTTTATCCCCCGAGATGCAGCTCAAAATCCAGGGACTGCACAAAATCCTGTTGTTTCTCCCCCGGTAAACCAAGGACAACCAGAGAATACAAAACCTGAAACACCTCAACAATCCTCAACCATGATTCTTGTTGTTGCGATTCTTCTTATCGTGCTTTCTTTAGGAGGAGGCGTGGCTGTGTTTATGATGATGAAGAAGAGGAGAGAGGAAGAAGAAAATCGTTGACATTAGTTTTCTCCTGTGTCATGATGAAGGTATATGAAAAAAATATATCTCTTTTTGTTATTATCCGGATTGCTTTTCGTTCCTTTCGCTCGGGTAAATGCTCAAGCTGCATCGAGCGAACTCCCTGGACTTCAATATAGCTGTCTAGAAACGACTTTTTGTAAACGGAGCGATGTATGTTCACTCAAACATTCGCATCGCGTGCAACTGGAGTCTACCACTGATTTTAAAATGGTTGCCGGATCAAAAGATACCTATCTCACCGAGTGTCTGGATATCCCAAATGCAGCAACCGGAGTTCCTGAAACCATCTGCACCACGGGAAGTTCTGATCTGGACAGAGAATTGTTCTGTGGCGCAGACAACCCCGATCCCAATGCATGTAACTTTGCTCAGCAGGTAGCAGAGCGTGCAGAATGGAGTTTGGCGAGCCAAGAAACAGATGGAATCTATCACTATGTTGCAGCGACTCAAAAATTTGTCAAAAAACCTCCTCAAAAGCTTTCTACTGATGGAAGGGGTAATCTCATTCCTAGTAAATTAGAATGGCAAAGCTACACCCCAAATAGACTCACGCGCAAATTTCTTGTATGGTCCAAAATTGCAGAAGATCCCGGAACCATTGTTTCTACTGACCCTGGTCAAAAACAAGCAACACTCTCTTTTGCCGCAGCATCTTCAAACTGTCAAGGATATACGTGGGATCCAGAAGGCGTGGCATATGACATAGAAACCGGAATTCCTGTTTCACAAGCAAGTTTAGCTATCCAATATAGCGCTACCCAAGCAGGTCCATTTGTGACGGCTGAAGCAGGGATAGATAAAGTTCTGCCTCCAGGAACTGAGAACCCCATGATGACTCTTGAGTCTGGTTTCTACCGATTTTACGGAGCTGAAGGGTATTACACCATTACTCCGACTCACCCATTATTTAGTCACGCCAATACAGCTCAAGTTACGGCATCTCAAGAAGTTGCGAAATTGTATCCCAATGAACTCAATTACTTTGCAAATTCTCCCGCTATTTTTGAAAAGGCAGGAACAAAGCAAGTGCGTCACATACCCATGAAGATAAAGGACGGTATGACAAAACCTCCGTATCAATTTTCCCTCCTGAGCAAGAGTATTAACGTTACTGTTCGAGGAGATATTGAAATCCAGGCTTCAGCTAATGGCCCAGCAACCGCAATAGTTGAAATTTGTACAGACGGATCAGGTGTCTTAAACTGTAGAGATCGCAAAGAGTTTGCCCCAGGAAGCGGAGGTCCCATTCCTGCAAATGGATTTATATTCAAAACAACGCGAAAACAAACCGAGCTAGCGTTGGGTGAAAAATTCGTCCTCTCATTTCAACCTTTCTCATTAGTTCCTCCTCAGGCTCGATCAAGTATGATTGATCGGATTATTTCATTTGTACAATCGCTTATTCCTGTGGTATCTGCTCAAGAAGAGTCACGAGTGGTACGACTTACTGTTGAACCTATTCCTACGTATCTTGAAGGATATGCGTATGACGGTTTAGGGAATGTGATTCCGAATGCAGAAGTGGGGATCTATGTTTCTTTCTCTCCTCGTGCTATTTATCAGACGAAGGCTGATGCTCAAGGATATTATCAAATTACATCTGAGTATCTTCCTCGAGATCCCTACACCATCAAGTACTCTGATCCTGCAAAAGAAGGTGTTGAGATTGTCTTACAAACATCACAAGTCTTGGCACAAAATAATGAGTTTATGATTGTGGAGAAGATTGATCCGTACAAAGTAGTTACCGAGAGTACCAATCCTCGAGCACAAGTTACTCCCACTTTTATCCCCCGAGATGCAGCTCAAAATCCAGGGACTGCACAAAATCCTGTTGTTTCTCCCCCGGTAAACCAAGGACAACCAGAGAATACAAAACCTGAAACACCTCAACAATCCTCAACCATGATTCTTGTTGTTGCGATTCTTCTTATCGTGCTTTCTTTAGGAGGAGGCGTGGCTGTGTTTATGATGATGAAGAAGAGAAGAGAGGAAGAAGAAATGATCCATTGACATTCCCAAACCAATTCTCCATAATGAGAAAAGGAACGGGTTATTATTAGTTTTCGTATCGTATGAAAATCACGCTGTACACCATCAATGACTGTAAGTTTTCTCAAGAAGAACGAGACTATTTGAAAACGAATAACCTTCCTTTTGAAGAAAAAAATCTCGAAGTAAACCGAGAATTTCTCACTGAAATGCTTTCGGTTTCCAATAATTTTGCCGGAACTCCTGTTACGAAGATTGAAAAAGATAATGGAGAGACTGTGGTACTTAAGGGATTCACGAAAGAAGAGTTTGACGCCGTATTCGGAGGTGCTCCTCAGCCAGTAGTTGCTGTTACCCCATCCCCTGTGGGAGAAATGGTTCCTCCGACACAGCCAGTCGTTGAAAGTCCAGTAACCAATGTTGTTGCGTCTCCTGCCCCTTCCGTTTCACAACCCGTTGAACCCGTCCAACCAGTTCAACCCGCGCCAGTCGTTGTGGAGTCACTATCAAGCGATGTTTCCCCTCAGGTCTCAGTACCTATGCCTCAAGCGCCTGCCATGCCTCCAATGCCAAGTGCACCTATGACACCCACACCTGTTGAGACAACAATGACTCCCCCACCACAACAACCTATGACTCCACCCGTGATGCCACAAACTCCCGTGGGAGCGATGCCAGCACAAGATCCGCTCAACTCAGTGTTGCAAAACCTGCAATCTCAAGTGCAAGCGGCTCCCACTGAGCAACCGAAGCAATAGCTTGTTCTTTCAATCTATCTCTGCCTATCTATCAAACCGTTTTTATTTTGTGTGCATATTATGGTATGATAGGGTAATAACTTTTGTATGAAACGCCGTCTGAGATTCGCATCTCAAAATATACACATTGGAACCCATAAAGCAGACCCTCATTTCGGATCAGTAGTCCCGCCCATTTACCCCTCTTCAACCTACCAGTTTCCCACCGCAAAAGAAGGTGCGTTGCGCTTTTCAGGGAAGAAAAAAGGACTGATTTATTCCCGTTTTACTAATCCAACAGTATATGCTCTTGAGAAGAAATTGGCAGCACTTGAAAATGGGGAACGCGCACTGGCAACCGCGTCAGGCATGTCTGCGATAGTGCTCACCCTACTTCACTTTCTCAAAGCAGGAGACTCGATAATCGCGCATAGGGTCATTTATGGAGGTTCCTATGAGTTTATCGCACATATCCTGCCTCGCTATGGAATTACGGTGCATTTGATTGATATGAAGGATGAAAAAGAGATCCTTTCGAAAATAGACTCCACTACGAAAATTCTCTATTTTGAAACACCCACAAATCCTTTACTTGAAGTTATTTCAATTAAATCAATTGTGGCGATCGCAAAAAAACATAATCTCATCTCAGTGATTGACAACACATTTGCACCTCCTCCTTTTCAATACCCCCTTGACCTTGGCGTGGACATCGTAATACATAGTTTGACAAAGTATATCGGTGGGCATTCAGACATTATTGGAGGCGCCATTATCGGCAAACTGAAACACATGGACCCTCTCTTTGGCTCAAGTTACATTTTCTTTGGCCCTACCATGTCTCCCTTTACTGCATACCTGGTGATACGAGGACTATCTACCCTCGAGATTCGCTTGCGCGCGCAGGAACAAAACGCAATCAAAGTCGCCCAATTTTTAGAAAAACACCCCATGGTTACCCGCGTGCATTACCCTGGTCTTGCCTCACATCCTCAGAGAGACATCATCGAAAGTCAAATGCATGGGTATGGCAGTGTGCTTTCGTTTGAAATCAAAGGCGGATACACTTCGGGCGAAACACTAGTGAACCATGTGGAGCTCATCACTCTGGCCGTTTCTTTGGGATGCGTGGAAAGCTTGATCCAACACCCAGCTTCCATGACTCATTCGGAGCTAACTCCCGCAGAGAGAAAAGACGCCGGGATCGGGGAAGGCCTTATTCGGCTTTCTGTGGGTTTAGAAGATCCCGAGGATATTATTGAAGATCTCAAACAGGCTTTTTCCCATATCACGACTAAATGAGTATTCTACTTTAATACTCTCTCGTATTAAGATTTACGAACGATAAAAATTAACGCTCGTATAACATGCGAGATAACGGATGGACTATTTCAAGTCTTTAACTATTCGAAGCTTATCATGTCCATGATCTGTTGCCTGACTGTTGTGACGTCAGGATTTGTGGATTGGCCATATTCACGGATTAGATACATGTAGCTCGGAGTCGCAAGAAGAAGGTATTGTTCATTGCCAAATACCCCTCCTTGGAAACGTACTGCTTTTACCGGTTGTCCCCACCTCGTATCGTCGAGCGTTTCCGAAATTTTCACGATCGACACATTTTCGTCAAGATCTTGATGCAATTTTTCAAGCAAACTCTCTGTCGAAAGCTTCTCGTCATTTTCCTTACAATACACTTCCACTGATGCTGACACAAACCCTTCTCCTGGGTTTGAAGGATCTTTAAAAATCATACGAGTTGTGGTATTAAAAAGAAAAAGCTCTGAATCATACTCCTCAAACATCCAGAATTTTCCCTCATCATCAATCGTCGCAGGCGGTGTGTTGGGGTCTCGTGGGACAATATACGGCTCCTCCGCAGGAGGCAAGCCAAAGGATACACCACAGCGATTGGACGTCCTTAATGACCAGCTTTGGGGCAACGAGGTAGCGGGCGTAGGGTCAAGTTGAGCAGATTGCGTGGACACGATGGGGGTGGGAGTACTGCGATCTTGGATTGAACCAATACTCCCCTTCTCTTCTTGAATTCGTTGATACTGAAAATACGCGATCGTGAGAATTACAATGGTGAGAAAGGGTACAAGACTTAAAAAGAAGAGATTTCTTTGGGCTGACTTGTGATGCAAGTGCTTGGGAAGTGGCGTGAAATTCGATGACATAGGTCTTAGTATCGCAAACTCGAAGCAGTGATTCAAGCGAAGTGACTTTTTTCAGGTGGCCTGGGAGAGTTTGTTTGCAAATAGTACGAGTGAGTAGTAAAATAGTACTTGTATGAATATCCCACTTTATGCTCTCCCAAATGCAAAAGGTCAAATTGTGATTCCCAAAGCAATCCGAACAGCTCTTTCTATTGACGAAACGGTCATGCTTAGCATTAAGCTTACGGGAAATAGCATTCATATCACTCCTGTGAAAGGCTATATTTCACCAGAAGACACAGAAAGCTCTTATTTTGAACTATTAAAAAAGACAAAAGGAGCGTGGGGTGAAGAATCAAACGATA
>CALESU010000157.1 GCA_937914905.1 uncultured bacterium | reverse complement strand
TCGGTATTGGGAGTTCTTGAGTAGAAGTTATTCTAAGGCCTCGTATTGTATGTCATCTTGAGGCGTCAGCCGATAGATCCATTTCGTATATATCATTTTATGGATTCTTCTCTTTGCTTTGCTCCGCTCAGAATGACACTGAAAAGTTTTGAAATGAGCTTTTGACTTATTGAACGCTTCGTGTGACTTGATGTTCCTGAGACATGGAGTATTGAGTTCCTTTCTTTTTCGAGTTTGCCATAAAAGCAGAACCTCTCTTCGCCTTTTTGGTACGCAAAGCCTCCATCCACGTACCTGATTCATTTATTTTTAGCTTCAAAGCTTGGAGAACCTTCAACACGATTTCCAAGAATCTGACGTGATATATTCCTGGTTTTTCAGGCAAGCTATTAATCGTGAGACCTTCAATGTCTGCGACTTCGCTCATAAGAGCTTTGTCTGCTCGCTTAATATTCTCAACTTCTTGCTTAATTGCTTGGATCAGCTCTTTTATTTCAGATATTTGACGCTCTTCTTCCACATCTCGAAATGAAAAGACCGTTCCGCGCTCAGCATTAAATCCATGAGGTTCTTGATGGGAGTATTCAGATTTTGAAGGAAGAGTTTCTCGTCCGATGAGTTGGTCAAACATCCCCACGCCCATATCACGAAATGCGTCTCCAACCTTGGATACGGTATCTTTGGAAAGTGAAGATATAGTTCCTCCGATAGATGCATCTTTTTCACGCTCAACACTGTCTGCTTTTTGTGCATTCGGAGCGACTTTTTGTGATTTTGACATGCGAGTAAACATGCCTCTTATTATACTACAGGCTATTTATAAAATCAAGAACCTTCTGCTTTCGCATAAGCGAAGCATAATAGTACATGTTTTCTTGTGCTGTTTTTTTCTCTTTTTCATCCTTAATACCTTCTAAGACTTTAGTGATCTCTTCTTGTTCAACTTGGATATGTTCTTCGTCTGCAATCTGTTGCAAGATAAATTCCGTTTTATAGGTCTCTTCAATCTCTTTTTTAAGTTGAGCAGTCACATCTTCTTTCGTAAGATTTTTTGACTTAAAATACGCTTCCATGGTAAGTCCTACACGTTGGACATCATCTACGAGTCGGGACAGTCTTCCTTGGAGCTCGTCTTCGATCAAGAGATCTGAAATTTCAACTTTTGCTTCCGCAAGAAGAGCTGTCAAAGCAGCTTGAAACTCTGCACGTGTCTGTTTTTCCTTTTCTTCAGGGGTAGGTTCTTTTGATTTCCCCGGGACCCAGATAGTATCCTTTTTTGCCGTAGCCTTTGCATCCTTTATCTTTTCTTTATATTTCCCCAACTTTACATCAGGTGTCGTTGCAGTGGAAATTTTGATCTCCCAGTCTTCATTTTCTTTTGCGGTTACCAGTTCAATTTTAGGTGCCACAATGGGTCGTACATCTTCTTTTTTCAAAATTTCTCCATAAGCCTTGGGAATATATGATCGCAGCGCATGGTCGTATATATCACTTTTGGGAATTTTACTCTCAGCGATATTCGTGGGTACTTTGCCTTTGCGAAATCCTTCAGTGGACAGCTCTTTTCGCAATGCTTCAAATGACTTTGCATACTCACCTTTCAGATCGTCCCAGGGAGTTTTAACTAGTATTTCGATAGTGTTTTTGGGAAGGTGTTTTAGGGTATAGGTATACATATATATAAAATGCAAATTAAGTGACAACTACGAGAGTATTATACCCGATTGAAGATAAAAATGAAGTCGAAAATCAATTGCCGAGTGCGATCTTCGTTTGATCCGTTTTCTTTTCAGATTCAAGAGCCACAAATTTATTGTGGATGAGGCGAACGCGTTCTGCCCATGTGGGACTTGCGGCATAAATAGGGCCTATTTCTTCAATAGTGTCTGCTCCACGTCCAATATAGTTCTTTTTGAGCCCTCCTGCGACCGCGTGAAACGATTCACTCCATGAATCAAATAACAGATATCCTCCACCCCATCCGAATGGGTTGTGTGAGCCTTGTAACAAATGCTTACCATAAGAAGACTCGAGCCCTGAAATAGAGGGCAAGAGGTAACAATCAATATCGTGTTTGATACACGCATCCATGAACGCATCAACTTCTGTTACCAGAGGAGAATTGTTCCGGGTCAATATTTCACGAATCACCGATCGTTGAATCATGCGTTTCGTGTGGACGTCATCCGTCTCGCCTTGAGGTTTTTCAACATTCAAGAGAGCCGATTGTCCAGCGATTTTTTCAGCGCGAATGTCTTGAGGTACATATAGCATCACTATAAGTACCAAGAGAAAGGCAATTAGTTTAGCCATAAAAAAATGCTAAAGTTTTTCTGTTAGGGGGAAAAACCTTAGCATCTAGTGATAAGTATATCAAATATTATAGGATTGTCAAGTGGTATTTATATCATCTTATATTAATTCACAGCAAACTAACTTGTATTACTATAGTCATTATTCTGACAGTCTAAACAGATTATACACACATTATGCTCTGTGGGGAAATTAAGACAGTTATGCTACAATACGAGACATGCACACATTTGCAACATTCAGTTTTGGGTGTCGAGTCAATCAAGCTGAAGTCGAAGCAATCAATCAAGAACTACTCAAGAGAGGCTACGAAAACAAGAAAGAATCTCCCGATATTTACATTCTCAATACCTGTTCCGTTACTCATAAGGCAGAGCGCGAGGCGCGATCGCACATTTATCAGGTTAAACGTTCATCTCCAGATACGAAAATTGTAGTAACGGGTTGTGCGGCAACAAATTGGTCAAAAACAAATACGCAGGTTGATGGAGTGGATTATCTTGTGGATAACAAGGGAAAAGAGTATATCGTGGATCTTATTGAGCAAAAATACAACATCAAGCGTTCCAAAGATCCCTCAACGCATGATATCTTTGATAAACCAATGACAGGAAGCGCTGACGACACGTTCATGCGTTCCAAACGGGCCATTATTAAGATTCAAGATGGGTGCCATCGCTTCTGTAGTTTTTGTATAGTTCCGTATCTGCGTGGCCTTCCTCTTTCAGTGCCTATCGATCGCGTGGTATCTCAAGTGAAAGCACGTGAAGGATTCTCTGAGGTAGTTTTGACGGCTATCAATACGGAGGCATATGGCCGTGATTCAGGAGAGAGTTTTCCCCAGCTTGTCAGATCTATTCTTGAGCAGACCACTATCCCTCGTTTGAGTTTTGGATCAATTCATCCTTGGTCTTTTCAAGAAGAGTTCTTTTCGTTGTACGAATCGTATGCAACGTCTCCTCGATTTGTAGATTTTTTTCATATTCCCCTTCAATCAGGATCAAATCGTATGTTGACGCTCATGAAACGAGGATACACTCGTGAAGAATTCGTGGAAAAACTGCATAGAATTGCACGTATTAATCCACAATCCCAGATAAGCACCGATGTGATTGTAGGGTTTTTAGAGGAAACGGATCAAGATTTTGAAGACACATATTCGTTTCTTGCGGATACTCCCATTGCTCGTTTTCACGTATTTCGGTACTCTCCTCGCGAACACACAGCCTCATATTATTTGGGGAAACGGTTGTCGAAACCATCCCCAACAATACAAAAAGAGCGTTCTATAAGGCTAAGATCGTTGTCAGATTCCAAATTTGCAGCATTTCAGCAAGGTCTGGTCGGATCATCTTTCGAAACGCTCATGCTTGAAAAGCGAGAAAATGGACACGAATTGGGATTACTTTCAAACCAAATGCAGGTTTGGGTAAAGACTGAAAAAGACTTCACAGGGGAGTTTGTACATGTTACAATAACAACTACGAAGAATGGACTGTTGTTTGGTAAAATATCCTAAAGTTTAGGAGCCGTAGCTCAATTTGGTTAGAGCGCTTCCCTGTCACGGAAGAGGTTGCGGGTTCAAGTCCCGTCGGTTCCGCCTACGCTCGCTTGAAGCGAGTCTCTGCGGACATAGTCCGCACATAAATCACGAAAAAGAACCCCTTCTCCCTCCCTTTTTGATAGAATGGATTACATATATGAAACCAAAGATCGTAAACGATTGGGATTTGGCACATAATCTTGCCGTAAATT
>CALESU010000156.1 GCA_937914905.1 uncultured bacterium | reverse complement strand
GTTTGTAGGGATAGTTATGAATCCCATTCACATCTCCTCGAAAAAAAAGCATTCCGATATTTTTTATGACATTTTCAAAAAGATACTGAATTCGCAAGACTATCGACAATTGCTCGTTGGTGATAAAAAATTGTTGATAAATACGGGTATCGGTATTGGTAGATAGATACAGAACAAGAGGTAGGGCAACCAGCGCAACGGTTCCTAAATACACAAGAGAAGGCATGAGTCGTTTACGCGTGAGTTTTTCTTTCATAAGTTCATGGGCAAGAGCCACGAGTGGAACAAGGAAAAATATGCGCCCGGGAGTGTATGAATGAAAAGCAAGTCCTGCAAAAATACCAGACAGAATAAGAAAGTACGTCTTTCGTGACCTCTGATACCAGAGTATGAAGAGGAGGGAGAAGAGTTCAAACATCAGTAAAAATGTGGCTTCAAACGCGAATCGAGCAAAGGAAAAATACCACCTCAAAGTGATAAAAAGAAGCGTGGTCGCGAAGGCAAGCCACAATGATCGATCCCCTTTTTTATGATAGACAAGTAGCATGAGTGCAAAAAATACCAAGCCACCCATTACACCACTTACTGCGGATGGAATGCGAAGACCGAATGTATTGAATCCAAACTCCTGGAAAGAGCTCAAAATTGTATAGAAATAAAGTGTTGTATGACCTGTTGCAAGGGGGCTATATACGATATACGGTTTGTTTTCTAGAGACATGGCAAGAATCGCAAACTCCTGCTCATCTTTATTCATCAGGGGAGGGATGGAGTTAAAATGAGTGAATACAATGCCAGAGATCACGCTTCCCACCAAGATTCCAAGCAAGATCTTACTGAGGATATTTTTTGAGTATTTCATACCACTTGATGAGGAATATGTCTTTTAATCCTTCCAGAGAAGATTTCACAAATGTGACATTTTTTGTTTCGACATGTTTCCATACAACCGGTACTTCCTTTATGTTATACCCAAGCTTTGATGCCAAAAAGAGAAATTCTAAATCAAATCCAGCAGATACGGACGAACCTTTTGCCTTTTTTCCTTTTTTAAAAACCCTCAACTTAGAGATGATATCTTGTGCTGCTATTGTGTCGAATAATTTAAATCCACACTGTGTATCATGAATTCCTTTTAAGCCGATAACGTAATTACGGATAAAGATCATTCCAAGCGCCATAACTTTTCTCGTAAAAGGCGCTCCTTCCCGGTGTCCACTTCGTGAGCCTATCACCACCTGAGCTCCTTTGTCCATTTGCACGATCAATTTGTCAGCTTCTTCTATCGGGGTTGCAAGATCAATATCTGAAAACATCACTGCAGCGCCCTTGA
>CALESU010000155.1 GCA_937914905.1 uncultured bacterium | reverse complement strand
AAATTTCTGTAAAATCGAATTGATTTGGGGAGGAATGGTTGCTGAGAAAAAGAGCGATTGTCTTTGTTCAGGCAAAAGTGAAATGAGATATTCAATGTCCTGAATAAATCCCATATCCACCATTCGGTCAACCTCATCAAGCACAAAGTGAGTGAATGTGGACATATTTATGACGCGTCTTTCAATAAGATCTTTGAGTCTACCTGGCGTACCAATAACCACTTGAGGATTGCGTCTTAAGTCTGACACTTGTCGGTACATGGAAGTTCCTCCAATACAAAGTGCTGAATAAATTCCCATGTCTTTTGCAAAGAGTTGTAACTCTCCTCGAATTTGCTCGGCGAGCTCACGTGTGGGAACAATAATCAGTACTCGACCACGTCTCGTGGAATAAAAGGAATGGATAAGAGGAAGCAAAAATGCTCCCGTCTTCCCGGTTCCCGTATTTGCGATACCAATGAGATCTTTTCCCTTCATGATATGAGGGATGGCAACTTCTTGGATCTGCGTGGGACGTTCATACCCTCGTTTTGCAATATTGTGTTCAATTGCGGAGTGTAAACCAAAGTAGGAAAATGTGTACTCCGATTCAAATGGGACAGGTGCATCTGCGCCTGTCGCTTTTTTCATATAACGACCGTGGTTGATCTGAGAAGCACTCCGACCACTGCGGTTACGTGTAAAACTTCTATGTGATAAAGAACGTCTCAAAGGACGCTGATACATGCCTGGCATAAGTATGGAACAAAATGTGATAATGTAAGACTTGAAGAATAGAGACCGCAGTTATCAAAATTAAAGAAGACAGCAGATTCTATTGATCAGAATAATCTTTGAAGTATTATATCATAGTAACGACTCAAATGAAACCACAGACCTATTATATCTATATCGCAGAGTGTGCGGACAACACATTGTATATTGGTATTACACCCGACCTGTTTAATCGATCTCGTGCGCACAACGGTCAAAAAACAGGAGGCGCGCTCTACACCAAATGGAGACGCCCCGTGGGAATTCGATACACAGAACTGTGGTCTTCAAAAAGCGAAGCAATGAAGAGGGAGCGTCAATTAAAAAAACTGAAGCGCTTGGAAAAAGTTATGATGTGTGATCAAGTATCCTGCAGTATCAGATTTAGATGAGAGCTTGAATCCGGGCCATGCATTCTTCCTTCCCCAAAATCTCCAGAGATTCATTCAGTGGCGGCGAAACCTTGTGCCCGCTGATCACGATTCGCATCATCATAAAAAATTTCCCAAACTGAACGTGTTCTTGAGTTGCGAGAGCTTGAAGCGATTCGCCAATTGATGTGGCAGTCCAGGAATCGATTTTTTCAAGCGAACTGGCTACTTTCGAGAGTAGTTGAGTTTCGGTAATTTCTTGATCGTATTCCGTGGGTTTTTCAAACAAAAACGATGCCAGCGGCCAATACTCTTTGAGCGTTTTGATTCGTTCTTTAATGAGGGGTATCGATTTTCGGACGATTGATGCGTCGAGATTTTTTTCACTGAAATACTTCATAATATGATCCGCGAGAATCTCATCTGGCATCTGCATAATATACTGACCATTCATCCAAGAGAGCTTTACGAGGTCAAAAATGGGTCCGAGTGGTTTGAGGTCTTTAAACTCAAATAGTCGAATAAATTCATCAAGTGAAAAAATATCTTTTCCTTCCGGATGAGACCATCCCATGAGGGCAAGGTAGTTTTTGATGGCTTGAGGAAGATATCCTTCTTGCTGATACCAAGTCACTGCGGTGTGTCCTTGGCGTTTCGACAGTTTTGATTTGTCAGGGTTTCGAATAAGTGGGGTATGAAACCACAATGGCTCCTGCCATCCAAAATAGCGATACAAAAGTACATGTTTGGGGGCAGACGAAATCCACTCTTCTCCTCTCAATACGTGCGAGATCTGCATTTCGTGATCATCCACAACGACTGCCAAATGATATGTGGGGAATCCATCCGCTTTAATAATTACCTGATCATCCAATATATCTGATTCGAACACAATTTCTCCTCGAATTCCATCATGTACGATAATAGTTTCACCGTCTGGGATTTTCATCCGGATTACATAAGATTCACCATTTTCCAAGCGTTTTTGTGCGTCTGGAAGTGAAATAGTGCGACAATAACGATCATATTTCGGGATTTGTTTCTCGTCCTGCATTTTTTGACGAATTTCAGTCAGGCGTTCTTTACTACAAAAGCAGTAATAGGCGTGGCCTTTTTCTACAAGCTCCTCTGCATGTTTTTTGTACAAAGGAAGTCGTTCAGATTGTCTATACGGCCCATATTCGCCTGCTTTTCGAGGACTTTCATCTTCTGAGAGCCCAAACCAATCAAGCGCAGCAAAAATCCCATCTTCAGCACCTTCCACAAAACGTGTTCGATCTGTATCTTCTATGCGGACCACAAACTTCCCGTTGTTTTTGTGTGCAAATGCAAAGTCAAACAAAGATTGATAAATAGTGCCTATGTGAGGGAATCCCGTGGGAGAAGGGGCGACTCGAGTGCGTATCATGATCTGTATTATATACTATTCCCATATGATCAATGAAACCGATTTGCTCTACTGCCCTGCATGCGCTACGCCATTTGGGAAATTAAATCAGAACGTATTTATTTGTCCAAATTGCAAGCTGCATCACTACATAAATCCAAAACCGACCAATGCGATTATCTTAGAAAATAAAAAGGGTGAAATTCTGTTTGTGGTTCGAGCTCTTGATCCGCATAAAGGAATGCTGGATTTGCCAGGAGGCTTTATGGATATAAATGAAACGCTTGAAGATTCGACTCGGCGTGAAGTGAGAGAAGAGCTGGGAATTGAGATAGGAACATTTTCATATGTTTCCTCGTTTCATGACGAATACGAACATGGGGGCTTAAGTAGTAGAACAGTTTGCATGTTATTTCACGGTGAGTTGCCAGAAAATACACGAATTTATCCCAGCGATGATGCGGAAAGTTTTCTGATGATTCCCAAAACGCAGATTCCCTACAACCAACTAGCTTTTGAAGGAATGAAAAATGCGTTACGGGAAGTTTTCGACAGCCTGTAGCGTGATGGTCATGAGTTGCTCTGTCCAGATCGTGGAAGGATTTGGAGCGGTAAATCGAAGATCGAAATTTTGTGTAGAACTTGCATCTTTATTGGTAATAAGGGTTTGATACACGTCGCTGTCAGTAAATTTAGTCCATCCTGCGCCTCCTGTTGTAGAGAATTCATGGACAAATACGTCAGTTGCTGGAGTTGCTCCGATAGTCCATCCTGCGGGGGATATGGTTTTGATATTTAAATCTATCGCAACATTTCCGTTATTACTTGCGGTTTGTGTATCGGTAAGATCTAATGTACTTTTGGATTGTCCGGGGCCAAGCGCACCGTAATCAACTGTTCCATCGGTCGTTAGTTCCATGGATAAAATAGTGGACCCGGGTACTCGCCACCCAACATAACGATAGGTACCACTGACCGCGTTTACTGTAGCATCCGTGCCAAGTCTCACTCCTTGATTAACGAATGATTTGATTAATCCTGCAGCAGTTCCCGTATTAAGAAAGTACTGGGTTCCATCACCCGATATCGTGCTTGGGCGTTGTACAGCAACGGCATTGGTATTCCGTTTAATCCAAATAAGACTTGGTTTGAATCCAACGGTCCGCATATCTCGATCATTTACTCCCGTTCCCGTATATTGGCCCACTGCAAAATTATCCCCATTTTTAAAAGCAAACCATCGATAGAGAGTTGCGGCAGTGTTTATTACGTTTGTGGTGTTCCCAACTACAAATCCGGTAGAGTGAAAGTCCATAATCGTATTTCCCGAATCTTGCGAGCCCAACAGATAACCACTCCCGTTATACGCATGGGAAGAAGTTCGGAACACACTTCCTGATGCTCCGTTTCTCTTGGCAACAACAAAATTGGGTTGCCATCTGATATCACTTATGGTCCGTCCTGCAATTCCGTTACCCGTATATATTCCAATTGCAAAATCGGCAGCTCCTGAGTTGGTTTCGGGATTATATCCATTTCCAAAGGCCTGCCACCGATATGTACTTCCGCTTGAGTTGATAAAAGGACTTGTTCCGACGGTAAAACCTCCACTTATGAGCGAGGTAATGCCCTGCGCGAAGTCTGCGGTTGCAGCTCCTAAGTACGAGGTAATATCTCCTTTCATAAGACTTGAACGGAAGACGGCAAATCCCGTTGAATCATTTTTGATAAACACTAGATTGGGGGTAAATCCAATTCCCGTCATGGTTTGAGTTGTTCCCGTTCCCGTGTAACTTCCCGATGCCATTTGAAAGGTACCATACCCAACCGGATCTGCCGTACCCGTAAATGCAATCCAATAATACGTATCTGTAGCGCTATTGGAATAGGTGCTTGTACCAACTTGAAAACCATCAGCTTGGAGTCCTTGAATAACATTGACTGCGTTTGCAGTTGCGGTAAGAAGTGTGGTATCGTCACCATTTGAAAAACGCGTGTTTAGTACTGGGTACGTGCTATTTGCAGTACCACTGGTAGCATTTTTCACTATCACAGCACTCGGCGCAAATCCCATGCCTGTGATATTTCTGTTGTCTGTTGCATTTCCCGGATAGCTTCCCGATGCAAAAAATCCAGATGACGATTTAATCGCGACGTAATCAAAAAGCCCAGCCGAAGTATTATTAGTTCCTCCCACGACAAATCCCGTACTTGAAAGAGATTGTAAATATCCTCCATTTGTATTTCTTATTTGATTGATCATAAAAAGAGCTTCGTTTGCCGGGTTAAGACTCGTTCTAAAATTGGCAGCAATTGCCGAAGACCTCTTAACCATGACAAAATCTGGTGCAAATCCCGTTTCGATGCTTCGGGAAGTTGATCCTGTCCCGACAAATCTCCCCACGCAAAATACCCCAGTTGATGAGCAGTCTGAACCTGCGACGGCAATATAGTTGTACCGTACATTTAATGAATTAATGCTTGCATTATTTCCCAAAGTAAATCCATCTGCATTTAAAGTCATCAGGGTTGTGGTGTTGTGGGCCGTTGCAGTAACAAACCCCATCTCGCTTGCGGGCATAGCACTTGTCTTAAATGCAGCTGCTCCTGCAGTGGTATCTGCTTTTACAAGTACAAATTCTGGCTTGAATCCGAGGCCTGAAATTGTGATTGAGCTTCCATTTCCCATATAATATCCTGTGCGAAATGAGGGGGTTCCGCTAACGCTGTAGGTTATCTTTATCGCACCATACGATCCCGACCCCCCATATCGGGTACTTGAGGATCGGTACACACCTCCTCCTCCCCCTCCATATGGCTGGCCAATCAAACCGTTTACGTTATTTCCCATATTTCCTCCAAGTCCCCCATCCAATGGCTGATATACTCCTCCTGAACCACCCACTCCCGCGTTTCCTGCGCCGGTAGATCCTGCAGCTCCACCGCCACCCCCTCCTACAGCCCCTGCACCCGTGGCTCCACTTCCTCCGTTGTACGCTACATCTCCCACTGAATTTGCTGCCAGGCCTCCGGCACCTCCCGTTTTATTCGCGAGCCCTCCCTTTCCGCCTTCTGCTTTGAGAGCGGAACCATCTTCCCAAAACGTATCTCCTCCATTGGATCCATTCCCCGTTGAAGCTGTTCCTCCACGCCCAACGTAATAGGAATAATTTGACAAAGGCGTTACTGACAGTGTTTTTTTTGCATAAGCGCCACCACCTCCTCCTCCTGTTGCTCCCGTTGCAGCAGTTCCTCCTCCCGCACCACCG
>CALESU010000154.1 GCA_937914905.1 uncultured bacterium | reverse complement strand
GACAGTGTGGGTGTTTGTGCATTTCCCGTTAAACTCATTCCCGCCCCGGGGACGACTCGATACACCACATTCGGAGCTTTAATATCTGAGATAAATTCGACAGGACGGGTAAACACCGTTTCGTAATTGAAAGTAAGCAAATATTCATCCAAAGAATCTTCCTCGGCAAGTACATTTCCGAGAGAAGTTTGATCTATCGGGGGAGATTGAGAAATGCTAGAAATGAGCTGTTTTTGTGACGATAACTGGCTAAAGGAGAAGCTCCCCAACCCAATGAGGAGCAGTACGGCAATCGCTGCTTTAATAGAGGTTATTCGGTTCATTATTCAAGTTACGAGATCGCTATCCCTTATATATATTACCTTAAGAAACAGTATTACAATTTTTGCAAGTGAATGCAAGAGAAAATATTGTATTTTCACGTATCTTGCGCTCTCTCGTAAGGGAACGTATAATCAAATTATGCGAACATATTCTCGCGTCACGCTTTTCACAATTATTGCTACGATGATGGGAACAATACTGACCTTCCTCGTTCCTATCTACGCTCAAGGAACCAATAATGGAGTGGTCGTACAACACCCCATACAAGGCGAAAATATTCAGACAGGGATGATTGTATCAGGAAAAAACAATGCGTATTCACTTTCAGTATCTGAAAATGACTCACACATGTATGGCGTTATTGTTTCGAATCCGGCAATTACATTAGGGAAAAAAACTGATACAAACGCGTTCCCCGTTGCCAATATAGGGACGGTACCTGTTCTCGTCTCGTCAGACAACGGTATAGTCCGAAAGGGAGACTACATCACGTCGTCAAAAAATGCAGGGATAGGAACCAAACTTATCAAACCCGGTTACACGATTGGCATTGCCCTAGATGACGCTCCACAAACCGATTCCAAAGCACCCGTACTAGTTCTTGCGACAGTCCTTCCCCAACAAGTCTCTGCTGAAATGATTGCCACACCAAAACAAAACTCCGAAGAACAGGTGAAGGAAGAATTAAAAGAGACCGATGAATCCAGCAGGATCAGAACATTTATCGAATATGTCAAGATCATAACGAGTGGGCTTGTAGTGCTCACCGCATGTATCGGAGGAGTGCTCTATTATATCCAACTCTCAAAAATAGAAGTTGAGGCTCTGGGAAGGAATCCATTAGCTTCTCAATCCATACACCATACCATGGTGAAGCATGCTATGGTCGTAGTAGTTATTTGCTCAGGAGGATTAATCATAGGGTTCGTTATTCTCCGTATTTGATCTTTTTAACCTTTACCAAAGCCCATACATCTTTCCAACCCATGACATGATCTCGTATTGCCAAAAGAGCATGGAGTAAAAACCCAGAAGCAAAAATGGGCCGAAGGCTACTTTTGACTTAAGTGATTTCAACTTAAAAAGGAGCAGTAAACCACCGATAATTCCTCCTACAACAAAGCCGATATATAATCCACCCAATCCTTCCCAGAGCCCCAAAATATAGCCAAAGCTAAAAGAGAGCTTCACATCTCCAAACCCCATCCCCCTCCCTTTCGTCAGAAGATATATAGCCAAGAGAGGAAGGGTCGTAATTGCCCCATTAAAAAGCGCCTGCCCCATGAAAGTGAGCGCTGACCATGAATCCCCTCCTCCTGCAATCTGCCACATCATGATATTTCTCAGAGTTCCAAATACAATAAGCGCAATCTGTAATTGATCAGGGAGAATATGATATCGAAGATCGCTGAGCACCATAATGATGATGACGGATGTTATCGCAAGGTGAATAAGGTGTAGGTAAAAGTCACGGTACCACAGAGTTGATAATTGCCACGTTAGTACAAATAACACGCCCGTAGCAAGCTCGCTTAGGGGGTATTGAATAGATAATGAGGCTCTACAGTAACGACATTTGCCAGATAGTAAGGTATATGAAATAAGCGGAATGAGGTCATACCATGAGAGGGTATGGTGACACGAATCACATTTTGAACGTCCGTTCAAAGTCTTTCCTCTCGGTAAGCGATCTGCTACTACATTAAAAAATGAACCAAGGAAGATCCCAACGGTGAAAAGATATCCTAGTATCATGATAGTGGCTGTATGTCTTTTTTTGTGTAAGGACCTACAACGGTAACTGATAATCCCTTTGGCTGTATGATATCTTTTGCAAGAGAACATACCTCATCCTTGGAAACTTGCTCAATACGAGTGATTAA
>CALESU010000153.1 GCA_937914905.1 uncultured bacterium | reverse complement strand
TATGTGTCATGGAATATATTGAAGGAAACAGTTTTTATGACTTACATGAGTGGCCCACCATAGAAGAGGCAAAAACACTGATTCATGAAGTGTCAAAAATCAACTCCATAGATATCCAAATACAAAATTATTATGACGAATGGTCGCCCGTAAATTTCTTGAAAGAATTTAAAGAAAAAGGGAAGTATGTAAAAGGTGAGGATTATAAAAGGCTTGAACAGTTAGTTGACCCTTTTAAAACTATTCAGTTTGACAAATTAAGATGGGGTTTTGCGCATAGTGACATAATCCGTCCCAACGTCCTCAAAGATGTTGATTCAAAACTGTATATTATTGATTTTTCAGTATCCTCAAACAAACCAATAATTCAAGAACTTTCCGTATTACTCTGTGGAATGTTTTTTAATGAGAATAATTTCTCACATTATCCTGAATATTATCAACTGATACTAGATGAATACCGGCCAAAGCTAAATAAATTTGAGGTAGAGGCGTTCCCCATTTTTGTCAAAACGGTATTTGCTATGTTTTTGATGTTAGGAACATACAATAAAGTTACGGGCAAGATTGATACGAAAGAAAATGAGTATTGGATAAGATTGGGGAAAATTGGCTTAACATATATATCCTGAGATTTAAATGTCATGCTTGTAATAGGTTGAATTTGCAACTTCAGAACTTTTGATATACTTAGCAACATGAATGGAATACTTGGACTTCTCGGAATTCGCTTATCAAAGGAGAAAAATAAAAAGCCTTTAAAAATTTGGTTTATCATCGGAATATTTGGTGCGATTCTCATCATATTCTTTATTACAAAAAGTTACTAACGTGTTGACATAATAGTGTTTCGGTATAGTCAACCAGAGCGCATAAATATTTTAACTTGCAGATAGCATTCTGATAATTTCAAAACCTTCTTTCTGTAAATCAGCATCAATAAATGCTTTGTAGGAGTAATCAAATACCACGCTTCCTCTATTTCAGAATTTTGGAAAATAATAAGTTAAGAGTTTGTATTTGCACATAGTGTCTCTTCAAAAGTATGTGTATAATTACATCATGAAAAGGGAAGAGAAACTCATTGTTTATGCATTCATTGATAGTCAGAATCTTTACATGAGCGTGACGAGAGATATTCGAAAGAACCATACACTCATATACGAAGGTTGGACATTAGACTATCATAAATTTCGTAGGTATTTGGCAGATAAGTTCCACGTCAAGAAGGCATTTTTGTTCATCGGATATATCCCGCAGAACAAAGACTTGTATCACATGCTAGTATCATCAGGATATGAACTCATTTTCAAACAAACTGTCAAAGATCCTTCGGGAAAAGCAAAAGGAAATGTGGACGCAGAGATAGTGCTATACGCTTCTGCGATACTATTTCAATCGTATGACAAAGCAGTGATCGTGTCAGGAGACGGAGACTTTCGGTGTTTGCTCGAATTTTTAAAAAATCGTAATAAACTTGGGGCGCTAATCATTCCAAATAATAAATCAGAGTCACGACTTCTTGTGCCATTCCAGAAATTTAAGGTATTTTTGAGCAGGGAAAGAAAGAGATTAGAAGGATAGGCCAAAAAAATGGGAGACGTAGCGCTTCATCACGTAAATGAGCGGTCGTTTCTCCCTGATGATAATCTTATTATATCATCTGTCGGAATGGTGTCAATAAATTTCGTAATGGTATTGGTACGATTTCTAAATAATTGCCACGATTGATTGTATTGTTTCTTTTCGCAAGCAGTAATCTGAACTCCTCAATTAATTGGTATACTATCACTACACAATATTATGTTCATCGAGCAATAAGAATATAGTTAATATTGATATCGTAATATGTCTATTTTCGACTACTTTATTTTTTTACGATTCATCAAACAATCTCCCGAAAGAAGATTGAAAATTATTCTCATATCGACACTATTTGGAGTTATTGTCTATGTGCTCTTAATATTTATTAGCAAGTAATTTGGGTAGCCACATCAAGTCACTTCTTTTTTTCAAACAATCCACTCGTTAGAGCCCCAAGACCTGCTAAGTATGCGACAAGTCCGGTGAAAAATCCGATCACAGGTACCATTCCAAGCGCATAGATTGCCGCAAGTCCAAGCAAAAATGTTTTAAATGGTGATAGTTTCCAATCAAATCTTTTTGAAAGCCATCTTCCCAATGTCATGCTACTTACCAAATGTGCAAGGTAAGAAAACAGGAAAAAAAGAAGTAACACTATACCTGCGAGGGGCATTCCAACGAAGGTAAGCATAAGTAAGAAAAATAGGGGAATGATTGCTATCATAACTAAAAATCCTACCCCCATACTTTTCCAAAATGATTGAGTAATGGTATAGGAAGCATGTGTGTTCCATTTTTCAAAATGAGTAAGAAACAGAAATCCGACAATCAATGCTCCAATAAAACTCACTAAACTCATAAATAATGAGGCGGCTCCCCAATTCGCAAGCTCTTGTTTATTGTCCCTATGCGCATTCATTCTTCCTTCGAAGGCTACTTCATTTGCTTTATTAACTGTTCCCACAATCTGTGCGTTTTTAGATATTTCAGTTCCCGACTCATCTTCTCCCGTGGCGTAATATAAATCTTTTCCAATTGTTGCTGAGCTCCCAATAATCAAGGTACCCGTTCCTACAAATACACTTCTTTTCACTTGTGAATTGATAGTAACCATGTTTGCCCCAGCAAATACAGAGCCACCAATAGCTGATTTCTTATCCATTGAAATTGTCGAAGCACCTGCCAAAACTGATCCTCGGATAGTCCCCCCACTAATGAGAATATTTTGAGCTCCTGCATATACACTTCCATTTATTACTCCACTAATATCAAGAATATTTGCACCAACATGAATATTTCCGTTAACTATCCCTGCAATCTTTACGGTTTGTGCACCAACAAACACATCTCCATTTACCGTTCCATCAATTTCAACTGCTTGCGCTCCAATAATGAGATCGTCATCAATTACTTCATTCTGATTAATCACCACCATCCCATTCTGATTTTCAATTATTTTTGCAGAAACCGCTCGCGCAGAAAAAGTGAAAAATGAAATAGATAGGATTAAAAGAGAAATATAAAGTTTGTGCATATAGGAATAGTATACATCCAATATTGTTCTCCATTCTGTTGCCCATACATCCTTCTTATTAATTAGTTTTGTTGATATCACATACCAACTTAACTACAGTAGAATAAGGTAAATTAGACAATGTTAATGCAACTCTCACAGTTAAATTCAACTCTCAGAAAATCATACCTGATCAATTTCCTCATCAATGCACAGTTTTTTGGGTCAATAACGGTGCCATTTTTTCTCGAATGGGGGCATTTGTCTTTCACACAACTTTTTATTCTTGAAGCTTTTTTTACCCTGTGCGTATTTTTATTTGAAATTCCCACGGGGTATGTCGCAGATAAATGGGGAAGAAAAATGTCTTTAGTTTTGGGAGGATTGTTTTCTGCCATTTCACTTTTCATATTTGGCATGACTGATGCATATAGTGCATTTTTTGTAGCTGAATTTGTGGGCGCCATTGGTTGTGCGCTTTTATCTGGCGCAGATAGGTCATTGGTATACGACGCACTTCTTGAAGCGGGTGAAGAGCAGACCGCAACTGAAATAATGTCTCGGCATGAAACAGCGGGCACGATTGGCGTTTTGATAGGGCTACCTGTAGGGTCATTTCTTGCCGGGTCAACGCTTTTGCCGTATCCACAAGTCCTCACCATTCCATTTTTCATTTCTGCTACTTTTATATTAGTTTCTTCACTTGTCGCGCTAACTCTCCGAGAACCCGCACGAAGTGGAAAAATGGATGATGTTATTACCGAAGGAATCGGAGGCCTCAAATATATTTTTGGGCATTCGAAGTTGAAAAAACTTGCACTTCATTTTTCCTTCATTTCCGCAACTACCTTCTTTATTTTTTGGTTATATCAACCCATTCTCCAATCCGTTGGAGTGGGGATTCAGTGGTTGGGGGTTGTAGGGTTTGGATTCAATCTCTTTAGTTTATTCCTTCTTACGAATATTAATACAATTGAACACAAGATAGGTATTCGTTCGCTTCTGTTTTATTCCACTTTGATACCGGGAATTGCATATCTCGGACTTTTTGTATTTCACAATGTCGGGTTCATTATCTTTGCGGTATTTCTTATTGTAGGGATGCGAAAATTACGGATGCCCCTATTTGCAGACTATATGAATCGGTTTATCGAAAGTAGAAATAGAGCAACCGTGCTTTCTGGGATTTCCATGATCGAGCGCTTGATGATAGCTCTTATGTATCCCGTCGTTGGCCTGATCGCAGATTATTCAGTTTTTATTCCCTTTCTCTTATTGGGAAGTATTACCATCCTGTTTGCAGTTTTTGGGAAGATTGAAGCAGAACATTTATCCTAACACCTATGCATATTTCTCTCAAAGAAGATTGGAACGCCTCATCAATCCAGGAAACTGCTTATTATGTTGCAAATGAAGACGAGGTGGTCTTTGAGGGAAATGGTCACGTGATTGATGGGAACCAATTTGTGGTGCATCTTTTAAAGATTCATAACTGTGCAAACGTGGTGATTCGCAATGTAAGATTCCTCAATGGAAACACGGAAATTCTCAAAAAAATACCTCGCAGAAAACTTCACTTTCAAAAGAAAAATATAAGTATTTTCGAATTTCTCGATGGGGGAGCGGTTCTCATAACCGGTGCGTCACGAGTAATTATCGAGAACTGTCATTTTGAAAACAACCATTCTGTCATGTGTGGTGGGGCAATCTCAAACCAAAGCACATTGCCAGTTATCATTAAAAACTGTACGTTTACGGCAAATACCGCAGGGCATACGGGCTCTGCAATAGACAATCTAACTCCTGATTCACAATTGGCAGTTACGCACTCAACTTTTTCTGCCAACAAAAGTAATACCTGGCACATGTTTGGGGCACCCCATGGACAGATTTCGATTTTTCCAAAAACGAGGGCCACAATCGTCGACTCCATTTTTTCAAAGGGATCCATTCCTATTGATTATGCGGAATCAGCCACGGTTTCATTGAAAGGAAATACCTACCAAGGGTATGATGATTGGAAACCAGCTCCGAAAACAGAATCTCGGAAATCGATTATCGTTTCTATTCGTCTTATCAAAAAGCTCTATTGGGTACTCCCCAAAACGGTGGGGAAGGTGTTTTATGGGGTGAGATAAAAGGTATATAATAAGCCATATGAAAAAAACAAAAATCAATTCTCCCTCTTTCGCCAGTCGCCTCGGTTCGTATTCACATGGTTACTCAGTTGAAATGGGTGATTCAGTTCTCATTTTTACCACGGGGCAAATCGCACTTGATGCTCAAGGAAAAGTAGTTTGTCCAGGAGATGCCGAAAAGCAAGCAGATTTTATTTATCAAGCTCTTGAACAGATTCTTCAACAAGCAGGTGCGTCATTGAAAGACGTGGTAAAAACCACCGTATTCGTTACCAATATGGATGATTTCAAAAAAATTTCACCCATTCGAAATAGATATTTCCAAGAAGCAGAACCTGTTTCGACTCTTGTTGAGGTATCAAAATTAGTCAAAGAAGGATGTGTAGTGGAAATTGAGGTAATTGCTGTTAAAAAAATGAGCTGAATTTATTGTTGAATATGGATATGTTCTAGAGCATTCCTGCCTTACGTATGTGAAATCAATTGAATGATAGGCTTAACTAAATGGAGATAATATTTTAATTAGGCTAAATAGCCTTATCCATTGATCCAGCGTAAGCTTTGATGGATTGGAATCAAATGAAATCTTCAGATCCTTCATAATACGCACTTGTTGTCGGCGCGTGAAATAGCGCGATAATGATTTTCTGATCGTTTTTCCTTTCGTAAATCCTTCATGGATAAATCTCGCATACTGTTCTTCTTCGGTTCTTGAAATATGCGGAGTTGTTCGCTTCTGAATCCGGAGCATCACCGTATCCATCCTGGCCATGGGTTCAAAATCAGTTCTTCGAAATGCATGAATGATGGAAAAATCAAACCAAGGTTTAAACCTCGCAGAAAAGGCACCTCCTTGAAATTTCCCGCTCAGGCGCTCAGCAAGATCTTTTCGCACCACAAGGTAGGAGTCATCAGGAGGGTTTTGTGCCGTCAGGAGCTTTCGGATGATCTTCCCTTCTATGGAAAAGGGGATATTTGCAAAGACTTTATACGGTGATTGCGGAAGTGGCAAGGAGAGAAAATCTGCTTCAATAATTGAAACACTTGGAATTCCTTTGAATTTATTTCTGAGGAATGAGCACAGTTCTCCATCGATTTCAATTGCGTGCACACGATTAACTCGTTGCAACAATAGTTCTGTGAGTATTCCTTTCCCGGCTCCAATATCAAGAACAGTATCTTGAGGCCCACATGAAGACTCCCGAATCAGCTTGTTTACAAGCTTTCGGCTGTAGAGAAAGTTCTGGGATAGTGTTCTCCGTTGTACCTTGTACATGAGCGGAGAATGAATGTGTAATCCATATCGTGGATTATTATACCAGGCTAAGCATCAATTGAGAAGTCCTTTTTTCATCTTACCACTGGATCTTTTCCATTTGCTCGTCGGGTTCGCTTTGAGAGTTCTTCTGGAGAAATGGGTTTTGCCATTTTCCAATATGTCTCAAAAAAAAGTCTCTGCATATCTGCTACCCGAGGATTTTTTATTTCCACTCCAAAAATCTCATCTTCCCAAAAGTCATAAATAGCAACAACATCATCGTAAATAGTGAGGCCATGCTTAATGGGAAAGTCCCTTGAAGGCATATATCGCATGGTAATGTTTGATATTTGAAAACATATGTCATTCGGAGAAT
>CALESU010000152.1 GCA_937914905.1 uncultured bacterium | reverse complement strand
AAAACTATTGGGAAGGGGAGACATGTTCTATCTTCCACCCGATCAGGCAAAGCCACGTCGTATCCAAGGGCCTTATTTGACAGATCAGGAAGTGGGAGATGTGGTTAAGTTCCTCCGTTCTCAAGTGCCCGTGGTTGAATATACCGAAGAGATTACTGATACGAATCCTCAAATCAACATGATAGGTCCTGGAGGGGCGATTATGCCGGGCGGAGGTACCGCTGCAGACCGTGACCCATTAAGCGAGATTGCGATTCAACTCATCTCACAAACAGACAAGGCTTCCGCATCTCTCCTACAACGGAAACTAAAAGTGGGGTATTCACGTGCCGCTCGCATCCTTGATCAACTTCAGGAGGAAGGTTTTGTGGGTCCTGCGCAAGGGGCTAAACCTCGCGAGGTAATCAAAGAAGCATTCCAAAGTAGGGCGGATGTCGTATAGTTTGACGGTATTATCGATCTTGTATTATGACCCCATCTCAAACTCCTCTTATCACGGAAACTATTCAAGGTGAACCCAATCCTCAAGATAAACAAATTATGGTTGATGGAATGTTGGCCCATCATGCGAGGAAAGGTCATCCAAGGAAAACGGATACGTTCTCAATCTTACTCAAAGACAATACAGGTGTTCTCAAAGGGGTTGTAGTTGCTTCTGTTTTATGGAATGGATTACATATAGACACATTGTGGATCGATGAAACTGTGCGGAATCAGAAATGGGGGAGTACATTAATGTCTTTAGCTGAAAAAGAAGGATGTCTTCGAGGAGCCACTATTGCATACACAGATACGTTTACGTGGCAAGCGCCAGACTTTTACGAGAAGATGGGATACTCACTCTATGGCAAGATAGACAATTTCCCTGAGGGTAATTCGTTGAGTTACTACTGGAAGAAGATTGGGTAAGAATAGTAAAAACAAACGCTCTTCGTTGCAGAATCTATCTCAAGTATCTCTCAATATTCTTTTGATGCTCTTCGTACGTTTCTGCATAGTACGTTCTCCCCTTTGAGTCATGGAGATAGAAGAAATAGGGAGTTTCATCTGTGGCATTTGCCGCAGCTTCTAAAGATGCAAGACCGGGATTTGCAATAGGTCCGGGAGGCAACCCCTCATTCAGATAGGTGTTATAAGGGGATTCGTATTTGAGATCAGCAAATGTGACTGATTTTTTCCACCACCGTTTCTCTGATGGTTGGTACCCTAGTGCATACTGAACTGTCGCATCAATCTGTAATGGGTATTCTTCTGTTAACCTCTTGTAAATGATATTTGCTATTTCTTGCTTGTCATGTTTGAAAGCTTCTTTTTCTATTATCGAAGCGAGAGTGACAAGCTCAAGATCAGTCAGACCTTTCTCTCGTGCTTTTGCTTGCAACTCTTTGGAATATTTCGTATTAAATGTGTTCTTCATTACCGTTATGACTTGCTCGGCGCTCGGATTTTTCGGAATAAGATAGGTGTCTGGGAATAAAAACCCTTCTTCAGCAAGTGAATTGAACTCGGTTTCAGGGATATTAAACTCAACTCCCATGAGCTCTGCCACTTCTTCTTTCCGGAACCCTTCGGGGATCGTGACCCATACGTCAATTGTTCCATGAGTCAGTTCTTGTGCTACTTCTTCTGCGGACATTGACTGGGAGAGCCTGAAATCTCCTGCTTGTATAGACCTCTCTATTCCCAAGCGTTTCACAATAAGGTAAAAAACAAGCCTGTTTCGGATGAGTTTTTCTTGAGATAGGGTATTGATAATGTCGTCTAGATTTTCGCCTTTTCCAACTACAAAAATGGTTGAGCCCTCCTCCTTGCTATTTACAGGAAGAGAACCTTCTCGATACAAAAGCAAGCTTCCGATAACGAGTGTTGCACATAAAGCGAGCAGGATAGCTATTTTTTTCATGGGGTTATGTGGTAAATGGGAAATCCATCTAACGTCTCAACCGCTTCTTGGAGGTGCTTTGCAGATGATGCATACCATTTCATTAATGGATCATCTTTTGTGACGACTTCACCCGGGCGCTTGAGAATCTCAATTCCCGCTTTTTGATCTTTTGGTGCACCCAGAATCTTGGTTAATGCATTCAGGTTATAGTTGTTGATTGAGCCTATTGTACCAGATTGATTCGCCACTACTTCATGGATATGAGAACCTTTTGGAAGGTCTTGCCAACGAATGTTTGGATTTCCTCCCTGGGCTTTAATAATCTTTCTGAAGGTTTCTTCAGCTTTTCCGCTTTTCAAAATCTCGTTAGCATCTGCCACAGGATCATTTGTTTTCCCTTCCGTTTTATAGCAAAGCGCTAATAGTTTTGAAGCCAAGCGAATAGACCTTGCCTCAAGCTCCATCGGTCTCGTAGGATCTTGCCCCAAGACCTTCAACACATCAATCGCCTCAAGAGTGGGTCCTACCGCATGTCCTGCTGGCTCTTCTGTTTCATGGATATCAACTTCAATATGAATACCAAATCGATGTGCAATCTGCTCAAACTTCTTTTTTACGACGAGAGCATCTTTGTGATACTTGATCTTCATTGTTTTTCCAATGGGTATGTCAATTACCAGATGATTCGCTGAAACAGCAATCTTTTTTGCCATGATGGAAATGATGATTTTGTCAAATGACTCAAAAGAAAGTGGTTCTTCCACACGGATAATAACATCGTCTGCGGGTGCAATCCCTAAGTGTCCTCCCCAAATGATGCATCCCCGAACTTCGCTCATCACTTTTCTCACGTGGTCAGGAGTGAGGTTTACCGGTGCGAGTACTTCCATAACATCCGCAGTACCTGCAGGACTCGTGATGGCACGGGATGACGTTTTGGGCATTTGGTATCCTGCGGCAACAACAATAGGTACAATAATCATGCTGGCACGCGTTCCCGAGATCCCACCTATTGAATGCTTATCCGCGACTATCCCATCAAAATGGAGTTGGGTTCCCGTTTCAACCATTGCTTTCGTAAGATAATACAACTCTTCATCACTAAACCCTTCTCGAAACCCTGCAGCTGCAAAGTAGGTAGTAAGGACATCGCCCAGGCGCTCACTGGCAATCTCATCCATGAGAGCGTACATCTCTCGGTAATTGAGTTCGCGACCGGTTAATTTCTTTTTGATTGCTTCTTTTGCAAGAAGGAGGTTTTGTTGATTTGACATATGGGTTTATTCAACACTCTGATATATTTCGGTAACCTTACTTTTTGAGCCTCGTATTTTCATCACCATTTTGGTAATTAAATACATTTCTTTGACGCCAAAAAGCCAGCTTAAGAATAAATATACAACAAGATAGAAGGATCCGGCAATAGTAAGGAGGATAAATACGTTGAGAGTTCGAGAAGTGTCTAATATCAATCCATCGAGTAATCGCGTGAGAAAGTACGAAAGGACACTTGTATTAAAAGCAGCAATACTAATGCGGAGCGTTTCTTTCCCAAAATACCACACATCAAATCCTCCAATTTTTGCATAGAGAAATATGAGGAGAATGATGGTGCGAAGAGACATGGTGATGGAAAACGAGAGAGCAAGAGACCAAACGGGAAGTTTGAGAACCAAGATGAAAAAGAGACTTAAGCAAGCGGAAAGTACGATAGTGACAGCGGTCACATAAAAGGGAGTTTTGGTATCAAAAATGGCGTAAAAACATCGCGTCACAAAATAATAAATGGCATGCAAAGGGAGAGCAATTGCAAAATAGGACAAGGTAAATGCGGTAAGAACTGTTGCGTCCCAGTCAAATTTTTGACCTCCGTAAAAAAGTCGAACAATGGGAGTTCTTGTGATTATGAGAAATGCGGCAGATGGGATGGTAAAGAAAAAAATACTCAACATGGAGTTTACAATGATATTCTTGAATTCTTTCATGCGTTTCTCTTGAAATACTTCCGTCAAATAGGGAAGAGAAGCCTGTCCTAATGCCATTCCAAATACAGATACGGGCAAAAGCTGAAGTCTTTGTGCAAGGTAAAAGATAGTGTATGATCCGGGGCCAAGGAGAGTTGCAAGAGTAAGATCCACCGTTGCATCTATCTGAGACACAATAATTGTCAAAATACGAGGGACTGCGACACGGAAAAACCGAATAGACTCTTTAATGTGAGTGATAATGAGCTCATAACGAAATTGCGAATAATGGAGCACAGGAAGTTGAACTACAAAAAAGAAAAATGCCCCGAGGACCACGCCAGTAATGGGGGCCATGAGGTGATACTGATCTGCAAAAAGATAAATAAAGATGATGATTGCGATGTTGTATACCACGGGAGCAAGTGCAGGAATGAGAAATGACTTTTTAGCCTGGCTTATCCCAGAGAGGAAATTCCCAAGGACCAAGAACGGGAGTTGTCCTAAAAGAAGTATTCGTGAATATGCCACTAAAATACTTGCTTGTTCCGGGGTAAATCCAGGAGCGAGGACCGGCATAAGAAGTGGCATCGCAATAACTAAAATTACGATAAAGCCAGAAAGAACCAGTGTGACCATATTGATCACGGAAGAGATGACTTTATTTTGCTCATCCGGACGTTTTTGATATTGGACAAAAAAGGGAATAAATGCGGTGCTGAGTGCGCCATTTATGAGAATTTCAAATACCAGATCCGGGATCCTAAATGCTGCATAAAAAATATCCAACTCTTCTTTCGTGAAGTAGCCTGCGAGAATTCGGAACCGGATAAATCCAGCAATGCGAGATACGATCATCATCCCCGATAAGATAAGTGTCGAAGAGAGCATGCTTGTCTGCTTCGCGAAGATGAAATCTCTCGTTTTGGTGAATAGTGCGTTCATGCTGGTATGGATCATTATAGAGTACTGCAATGGGTTTGGAATGAGTATTTTATCTCTTGACTTTTGTGTCAAAAAGGTGAATAATGGTTGAATATGGTGTTTTATGGTGAATACGAAGGAACAATGACTGAAGGCGGTCGTGTCGCGCTTCCCAAAAAGATTCGCGAAGTACTTCATGGTTCACAGATAGTCATAACCCGCGGCTTTGGAAATTGTTTGGCAGGATATGACAAGCATGATTGGGAAAAACGAGCTGAGGATCTGATTACCGTATCGTTGCTTGAAAAAGAGCATATTGATAAGCGCAGACTCCTCTTTTCTTCAACCGTATACGTTGATCTTGACGAACAAGGAAGAATGATTATTCCCAAACCACTACAAACATCAGCAGGGATTCAAAAAAAAGTGGTGATAAGCGGTGTAGGAGACCATTTTGAAGTATGGTCACAAGAAGCATGGAATCAATATATTACCAAGTTACAACAAGACGGAGCACTCTAACAATTCGTGATTGAATCACCTTAAAAACTATGCATACATCGGTATTCCTTGAAGAAGCTGTAGAGCAACTCTCAGTACAGAAAGGAAAGAAATACATAGATGCGACGTATGGTGAAGGAGGCCATTCCCATTTGATAGCTCAAAAGGGAGGATTGGTTATGGGGATTGATGCGGATCAACTTCAAGTTGAAAAAGCAAAAGATATCAAGGTAGTCCATGGTAATTTTGCAGAGATTGCAGATATTGCACGCAACGCATCATGGATTCCGGTTTCAGGAGTCCTATTTGATTTTGGGCTCTCCATGACTCAACTCCAAATGCATGGAAAAGGATTGTCTTACCGATCTGAAGAAGAAATTCTCGACATGAGATTGTTTCCTTCACAGGAAACGCAACCTGCTTGGGAATATGTGCAAACAGCATCTGAAGATACGTTGCGAAAAGAACTGGGGGCTTATTCTGAAGATCCGCTAACTGATAAAGTGGTCAAAGAGATCGTAAGTAATCGGGGAAAAGAAAAGATATTCCTCGTCTCCTCATTTCTCAAAGTTATACAAAATGCTCTAGGACCAAAAGCAGGAAGAGAAAGTAAAGAGAAGTGCTATGCACGCTTTTTCCAAGCATTGCGGATCATCGTAAACCAAGAGCCAGATTCAATCATGAGCGGTTTAAAAGGTGCTTTTGACATTCTTGAACCCAAAGGAAAGATTGTCACGATCACATTTCACTCATTAGAAGACAGATATGTAAAGTTGTTTGCTCGGTCATTGAAAGGACTGGCTACAACAGAAAAAATTGCGGTAGAGCGCATGCGGAAGCTGGCACATTTCGAAAGATCCGCAACATTACGAGTTATTCAAAAAACATGAAAATATCCCTCAATATGACAATTCTCTTTGCTTTAGCAGTTTTGGTTGTAGTCAATATTGCATTATTCGTACAAGGAATTACCCTTAGTGACGAGATTCATACGTTTGAACAAGAAACAGGTAATTTGCAAAAAGAAAACTCAGAGATTACTCAAGAACTCTTTCGACTTAGTTCATACACTATGACCGCATCTCTTGCTGCAGAACTTGAGTATGGAAAATTCAACAAACCCATCTATACTGAAGTACCGCAATACGCGCGTAATTAAGGAGCTATGAATAGACTTCGCATACTGTTTTGGGGGACAATGGGTTTTATTGGCGTTATTGTACTTCGTTTATTTTACCTCCAAGTCATCACCCCCACGTATTACTCTGCAGACTACACAAGAACGCGCACGATTAAACCTGAACGTGGAAGAATTCTCGACCGGAATAGAGAACCACTTGCTGTGAATCAAACGAAATATCTCACCTATGTTGAGCCAAAAAAGATCGACAACATGGATTATCTTCGAGCCATTCTCAAGGAAGAGTTGAAGATGGATGAGGCATCTCTTGAGGCACGCATTCAACCAGACAAGGATTGGGTTGCCATAAAAAGTGGAGTTACTTCTGAAACAAAAAAGAAATTACAATCTTATAACATCAAAGGTATTGGGTTTCAAGATGAGGCAATGAGGTACTATCCTGAAGCATCGCTAGCAGCACATTTGACAGGATTCTTAGGAAAAAAAACAGACGGGGAAGGGATAGGATACTTTGGAATAGAGGGATTCTACGATAAAGATCTTACCGGATTACCCGGAGTTCTCAAGTCAGAACGAGACCTCATGAACCGGCCCATATTTGTCGGACAACAAGAGCGGATCGATGCAGAAAATGGACGAGATATAGTCCTTACGATAGATAAATCGGTCCAGCACATTATGAAGACTCAGTTGCAAAAAGGTGTGGAGCAGTTTGAGGCGAAGGCAGGATGCGCAATTGCGGTCAAACCTCAAACAATGGAGATTTTGGGACTTACTTGTCTTCCTGATTTCGACCCAGAACTATATTATGAATATCCTCAAGGAGATTTTGTTAATTGGGCAGTATCCAGTACATATGAACCAGGCTCGACCTTTAAACCTCTTATTGTCGCAGCTGCTATCGAAGAAAAAAAAGTTAAGCCAACGGATATATTCAATGAGGAGGGGCCAGTCGAAATAGGAGGATACACGGTTAGTAATTGGAATGACAAATACGATGGTGAAATCACGATAGCACGAGCATTGGAAAAATCTTCAAATGTGGGGATGGTTCACATTGGAGCAAAGCTCGGCAACAATACTCTGTATAAATACTTAACACAAAAATATCGTCTCAACACTTACACCAATATCGACCTCCAAGGAGAGGCTATCGGGAGGATAAAGCCAATGAGTGAATGGTATCCCATCGATGCGGCGACAATGTCTTTTGGACAAGGAATTAGTATCTCAGCAATGCAACTCGTTCGTAGTTTTGCATCTCTTATAAATGGCGGGTATCTTCTCAAACCATATGTAGTAAAAGAAATTGTTGAAGAAGGGAAAGTTAAAGTACGGGAACCACAAGTACAAGAGCAAATATTAAGTGAGCGAACATCAGCTATCATGCGAAAAATGCTTGCATCAACCGTACTGAACGCTGAGGCGAAGTGGGACATTCCGGAAGGATTCACGTTTGGAGGAAAAACCGGGACTGCTCAGATTGCCGTACAAGGGACCTATGACGCTTCAAAAACAATTGCTTCGTTTATCGGATTTGCTCCTGTGGAGGATCCGGCATTCCTCATGCTTGTTGTGATCCAAGAACCTCAATCTTCCAGTTGGGGATCTGAAACGGCAGCACCGATATTTTTTGATATCGCCAGAGATATGCTTGTATATTATAATGTTGCTCCAAGATGAGTACTCACCACGTAACAATCCAACAGTTCAAGAATATTTATCATTTAGCCTGTGCTATCTTCGCCTGCATCGTCTATGGATTTCCTGGAAAACATATTCCCGTAATTGGAATCACGGGAACTGATGGGAAAACGACAACCACCTCACTAATCGTTCACATATTGAAACATGCAGGGAAAAAGGTATCGTACATCACCACAGTGGGAGCAGAAATCGCAGGTTCAACTCACGACACGGGTTTTCATACAACCACTCCTTCCCCGTTTTCCATTCAACGTTACTTAGCATTATCTCTTCGCGCACATGATGATTACTTCGTTCTCGAGACCACTTCACATGCTCTCGATCAGTATCGCGTATATGGCATAGATTTCATTGTTTCAGGAATAACTAACATTACCCATGAGCATCTTCATTACCATTTGACCTACGATCGATATGTGAAGGCAAAAGCAAAAATTCTTTCCCATGCCAAGAAAGGATATATTAACGCAGACGATCAATCATACGAACCGCTTCGAAAAATCATTTCGGATCAACCCGCTATTCAATCGTATGGATATAAAAATAAACCCGATATTTCGGTAGATATCGAAAGCTTTATTGGAAAACCTCTCCCTCGATTTAATACATACAACTATTTGCTTGCATATGTCATTTGTAGACATCTCAAGATTGAAGAACAAACTATCATAGACGCCATGAAAACATTCGTTCCTCCCGAGGGAAGATTGGACGTAGTATATTCTGGAGATTTTTCAGTCATTGTGGATTTTGCCCATACGCCAAATGCATTACATGAAGCGCTTCCGGCGATTCGTTCCCAACTCAAAGAGGGAGGAAGACTCATTCATCTTTTTGGTGCGGCGGCTTTTCGAGATGATGCAAAACGCCCGCTCATGGGGAGAGAAAGTGGCGAACATGCAGATTTAACCATTGTTACTGAAGAAGATTATAGGACGGAAGATCCGAATGAAATTGCCAAGCATATTGCTTCAGGTTTGAAAGCAGAGGGTTTTTCTTTTAGCGACCCTTCTCAATTTGGTTCTGAAGTAAAGAAGTACACCATCATTCATGATCGAAAACAAGCCACTGAAAAAGCCTTATCTATCGCACAAAAAGGGGATATTATCGTTCTCACGGGAAAAGGACACGAAAGAAGTTTGTGTCGAGGGAAAATAGAATACCCGTGGAACGATGGAGATGCGGTCCGCGAGCTCATTTCTCAGAATCCTCAATTATCCAAGCACTCGTGATTTCTCTCACTGACAAGCACCACGCATATCAATCTTCTCTTTTGCATAACGTACTTCATGGATTTGGGACGAAGCAGACAGGTGATGGAAGGAATATTGAGGTAATTCAAACAATTATCCAGTCTTCAAATCGAAACGTTCAATCTATTGTTGTACCCGGACAAACACACTCGTCACACGTCGAAATCATTCCAAAGGGTACCACTATCGGCAAAATTCATCGCATTCCATCATGTGACGGAGTAGTTACTGATCGAAAAAACGAATGTCTTACAGTGGTAACGGCAGATTGTGTCCCCATTCAGTATTATGATCCGATCCGCGCGATAATCGGTATATCTCATTCCGGATGGAAGGGAGCAATCGCACGTATATCCAAACAGGTTATTAACGCAATGGAATCTCTTGGATCAAAGCCTGAAGATATTAGTATCGCAATTGGCCCTTCCATTCAATCATGTTGCTATGAGGTGTACGGCGAAAGAGAACGAATATTTCGAGAAACGTTTGGATCAGAAGTTATCAACGAAAACAATGGTATATTCTCTATAGATCTTGTGAAAGCGAATTGTCAGACATTGCTTGCGAGTGGAGTCCATCTCTCTCATATTGATAATTCGGCTATTTGTACCAGCTGCGACTCTCAACAGTGGTGGTCATTTCACCGGGATAAAGAAATTAAGGGCGAAATGGTCACTTGGATAATGCTTCCTGAATGATTTGTGATGCGCTATAATGGGAAGGTGATGGACATCAAATCACAGTCACTTTTTTTCGTAGGTATCAAGGGCGTGGCAATGGCAAACCTTGCCCAAATCGCAAAGCAAATGGGCGCTAGGGTTACCGGCTCAGATCTTGCTGAAGAATTCATAACAGACCCTTTCCTTTCTAAATCAGAAATTCACGTCATCACATCATTTGAACCGTCAGAATTACCGAAAGAAATCGACATTCTCATTTATTCAGCTGCCCACGGAGGTACTCAAAATTCTCAAGTCCAAGAAGCTCAAAAACGGGGAATATCGGTTATCCATCAAGCACAATTTCTTGCTGAGATCGTCTCATTATCAAAAACATCTATTGCTGTTTCTGGATGTCACGGGAAAACTACTACGTCAGGTCTTCTAGCTTTTGCACTAGCGAAATTAACTAACACCTCAAGTCATATGGTGGGAGTGTCTGGATTTAACGATTTAGCGGGTGGAATGTTTAGAGGACAGGACTATTTCGTATTTGAAGCAGATGAGTATGGGATGGATCCTCCAAGAGACATTACTCCCAAATTTCACCTCGTAAAACCCAGTTTTGCCGTAATAACAAACATTGATTTTGACCACCCAGATGTGTATTCATCTCTTTCTGAGGTGCAAGATGCATATCAGATCTTTATTAACCACATTCTCGAGCAAAATGAACGGGAAACTCCCTTGATTCTTTCAGGAGAAGACCCTCAATTAGCAAAGCTTATAACAAAACTACCTTCTGACTCATATCTTCTCTATGGTTCTGGAGTGGATTGTGATGTTCGTTACACTACCATTTCATACGAAGAAAATAAGACTCGATTTAGCATAACGAGCTCCTACTTTGAAATTGGAGAGGTGGAAATGGAGATTGCATTATTTGGTGAAAAAAACGTTCAAAATGCCTTAGTCGGAATCACCGTGTTATTATTACTCGGATTTAAGATTGATCAGATCAGAACAGTAATTGCGGGGTACACTGGTCCCAAGCGAAGGTTTGAGATGAAGTTTCAAGAAAAGGGCATCATGTGTTTTGATGATTATGCGCATCATCCCACAGAGATTGAAGCGACAATCAAAGCCTGTCAAAGCCGATTTCCCAATAAAAAACTCATTGTCATTTTTCAGCCTCACACGTACTCTCGGACAGAATCGTTTAAAGAAGCATTTGTCGAAACATTGAGCCTTGCGGACGATGTATTGCTTCTTCCCATTTTTGGATCCGCACGAGAATCTGAAGCAAAAACAAGTATTCATTCACAAGATCTGGTTACGCTCTCAGAACATAAGGAAATGAAGAATTTCCAAGCGTTTGAAGATCGGGATAGCCTTATAACACACCTTAAAACCCGTTTAAAACCTGGCGATATCGTTATGACAATGGGTGCAGGAGATGTCTATCAATTATCTGACCGTATTCACGAGCTCGTGGATTCACAGTAATATACTCATATGGACACATCAATCAAACTACAAGAACTATTTGGAGACCGACTTTTGAAAAATGCAGACATTTCTCCACTCACAACGCTTAAAATGCCGGCAAGTGCTGAGTATTTTGTACGTGTTGAATCTGACGAGGATTGGAAAAAAATGGGCACCCTCATTTCTCAATTAGATATTCCACTGACCGTTTTAGGGGGAGGATCAAATATTGCGATCATCACTAATCAGGTCAAAGGATTGGTAATAAAAAATGCAACCATGTACACCCGCATTATCAAAGAGACAGATACATGCGTAGACATTGAAGTTTCTTCTGGATATCCGATGGGGAAGTTGGTCAAAGAAATGGGAGAAGCGGGATGGCAAGGATTTGAATATCACTTGGGACTTCCGGGAACTTTGGGTGGCGCGATCGTCATGAATTCAAAATGGATGAAGCCCGTTTCATTTGTAAGTGATACCCTTACGAGTGCTTCCATTCTTACTCGGGAAGGCCACATCAAGACTGTGGGGAGAGAGTATTTTGCATTTTCATATGGATTCAGTAATCTCCAAAAAACAGGAGAAATACTTATATCTGCAGTCTTCCATTTGGCTAAAGAAGATCCGGAGATCCTCAAACAAAGATCTCAAGAAGCCCTCAATTATCGGAAACAAACACAACCATTTGGTGTACATACCGCTGGATGCTTTTTCAAAAATATATCGGATAACGAAAAAGAGTCTCACAATCTTCAATCGAAATCTGCCGGGTTCTTGATCGATCAAGTGGGAATGAAGGGTGTGCGAGAAGGAGGATTTACTGTCTCAGATATTCATGCAAACTTCATCATTAATGATGGAACAGGGACTCGTGAGGAGTTGCAAACTCTACTTGCGAAGATTAAAGGCCGGGTATATGATAAATGGGGTTTAGAACTCAAGGAAGAAGTACAGAAACTATGATTATGGAAGACGCATATCACATCATTGGAGGAACGCCACTCAAGGGAGTAGTTAAGCTATCGGGAGCGAAAAATATTGCCCTTAAAGTGCTTATTGCCGGATTACTATTCGAAACTCCAGTAGTTCTCCATAATATTCCGAGAATCGCAGATATTCATGAACTCATCCATTTACTCACCCTATTGGGGGCAAAAGTAGATTTCGAAGGAAATACCGTCACTATTGATCCTCGCGGAGTACATGTGAATAAGGTTGACCTGTTGCATGCTTCAAAAATCCGAACCTCCTTCCTCCTTTTTGCGCCTCTATTGTCTCGATTTGGCGAATGTTATATTCCGAATCCTGGGGGATGTAGACTGGGAGCTCGCTCTATTGATCGCATAGTTGAGGGTTTGATTGCACTTGGGATTGAAATCTCGTATGATTCTGAAACAGGCTATTACCACGCGATTATGAAGAACAAACCGCATGGAACATATGCTTTTCCCAAGCCATCGCACACAGGAACAGAGCTTATGATCCTCATGTCTGTGTTTGGCGAAGGCGATATTTGGATCAAAAATGCAGCATTAGAACCTGAAATTGACGATCTTATCAATCTTCTCAACGAAGGAGGAGCGAAGATTGTACGAATTGGCGCAGATATTAAAATCACCGGGGTTGAGAAGCTGATTCAAGAAAAACCATTCACCATTTCATCGGATCGCGTGGAAGCAATTACGTATGCAATCGCAGGTATAGCAACTCAAGGAGATGTCACTATATCATCTATTGCAGATCATTACATTGAATCATTTGTAGGTCTTATGAGGAATGCTGGAGTGGGTGTAGAGCGAAAGTCTGAAGGTGTGTGGCGATTTTATTACCAACCTTTCTCTGACATGTCAGTAGAAACTGCACCGTATCCGGGATTTTTGACTGACTGGCAACCTCTCATGGCAGTTCTTATGACTCAAGGAAAAGGGGATTCGGTGATTCATGAACGCATTTTTGAAAACAGATTTAGTTACGTAGAGGAACTGCGCAAACTGGGAGCCGTGATTGAATATATTGAAAAAGATATACCCAATCCTGCAGAACACTATCAATTCAATTATGACCCGGAAAAAGAATATCAGCAAACTATTCAGGTGACTGGTCCACAAGTACTTCATGGAGGAGTTATGACCGTTGCAGACCTTCGTGCGGGAGCAACCCTTGCCATTGCAGCGCTTATTGGAGAAGGGGAATCATATGTGAAAGGAATCTCTCATCTGGAGCGGGGATATGAAGATTTCGTTGGCAAAATCACAAAGTTGGGTGGGAATGTGAGGAAGGTGTAAGAATTATTTTATCGTTTCGTTATCTGATAATGAGTGGGAAAGTACTTTTCCCGGATATACTTTTGCCTTTTCGCCGATCGTAACCCCTGGCATAATGGAGCAGTTGACACCAAAGAAAGCGCCTTTGGCAACTATCGCACCGAGTTTTGTTTTTGAAGAATCGATGGTTTGGCCATCAGGTAGTTTAACTAAAATGGGTCTCTGATCCATTCTCCAATTTGCAAATGTAGTTCCCCAGCTTGGGTTGATATCAGATTCTAAAATGGTATCACCGAGAAAATTATGGTGCAGGGCACATCTGGGTCCCACATAGCTTCGTACTACTTCACTTCCAAATCCCACAATAGAATCTTCTTCAACCACTGATTGACGTACTAATGCATGATTCCCAATCTTTGCTCGTTTGCCGATATACGCAGGTCCTTTGATCACGGCATTCGCATCAATATGAGCTTCCTCGTCTACAAACACATTGCCTTCAAGAACTGCATAAGGTGAGATATATGCAGATCGCGCACGGTTATTTGCATGTTTAACTTCAAGAATGTGGCGAGCCATATCCAGAACGTGATGTGAATGTTTGAGTTTTTGCCAAGGACCGTCATACGTGAGAATATCAACATGACGTGTGCTCATAAGTTGGGTAAGCGCTTTTTCATATTGGTCATCCGCTGTGGGGCTTTTCTTTAAAAGGGATAAAAAGTCAGCCGGCTCTGAGAAAAAATCAAAAGTGAGTTTGAATAGGTTGCTTGGCTCATTTCCTGCTCCGGGTTTTTCAGAGATTCCCAC
>CALESU010000151.1 GCA_937914905.1 uncultured bacterium | reverse complement strand
TTTGATTCGCTCGTGATCTTGTTTCTATTTCTTGTGATAACTCGTTCACTCAAAAGCAGCATGATGTACGAGGGGTACTTTTTAATCTGCATTCTCGGACTGATTTTTTCCCTCTTTTTGTCTCCATACGGATTGGGAATCTATCTTCTTATTGCGACTTTGATCTACGTGAAGTCGAAGAGGGTGTGAGAGGTCACAAGCTCTATGATTAAATCACTTGCGGTTTCCACATCCGATATCGAAGCCTCACTCTTTCCGGTGTGTTGAAATGCCACAGGAATATTGATTTGAATCGTCTCCCATCCGGCAGATTGGATTGATGATGAATTTGTTCCGCCCGAATAGATGTCGGGTACTTCATATTGGAGAGGGAGATTGTTATTCTTTGAAATATTCTCAACAATTCTTCGATATCGGTCAGAAACAATAAATTTATCTCCCATAAGTTGCAATGCCGGTCCTTCTCCGATTCCAGTAACAAGCCAGCTTGAAGGAATATCACTATCCCGGCTTGTATATGCAGAATCAATATCGATTACGAGATCCGGTGAAATGGAACGTACTGCAGACAAAACGCCATTCGTACCAATTTCTTCTTTTGCAGAAAAACAGCACACAATTGAGCATGAAGGGCATGATTTTTGAAGGAATTGCACAAGTTGTACCAGTGCAGCACACCCAACTTTATTATCAAGTCCGGGAGAAATTATTCGATCACCTTCGATAGAAATGTTTTTATCAAACGTACCAATCGACCCCGCGGGTATTTTTGAAAGCCCTTGAATTCGAGCATCTTCAAACGAAGTGCCTGAACAAATGATCTCAGAAATCACGTTTGAATTGTTTGCTCTAAATATTAATTGTGCATTCTGAATGGCAGCGAAGGAAATATCACCTATAGGGAGTATTTGAGATCCGTCTTTATCTTCTTTAGTCTTAATAAATCCGACCTCATCCATGTGGGCAGAAATAAAAAGAGTAGAAGATTTGGCTCCGGAAAATGAATAGACAAGATTATTTCCTATTCTCCTGCCGGGGAATCCCACGATTTCTTGAAGAGTATCTGCCATACCCAGTTCCCACTCATATCCACTTACCGAAATGGGTTCGAGTAGTTGCTCAAGTATTCGTTTGGTTCGTTTCATGCAATTTATTGTTTTAATTGCCAATAATAATCAAATAGCGTTCCTTGTGCATTTATGTCATAGGAAATTCTCGCTTGAGTCCGATACATGACGGGATTCAATCCCATAGCTTCAACCTGTTTTTTCGCAATAGCATATGGCTCATAAATATCCCCCGGATTGCCTCGATTGTCACATCCATACACCACTGGCACGACTTGTCCAAAGCACCAAATATAAGAGAGTGCTTTAACAGGGGCAATTAGTGGAAATCGTGCTCGTACTGTTTCAAAATCCATGCATTGGTCATATTGATCTTCAAATCGTAATAACTCATTTTCAGGATCCCATTCCACACCCCGAACGAGTTGAGATGTTGGGTCTATTGCTTTAAATAATTTTGCAGGACCATTTGCAAAATACCCTACATCATTAAGTGTGTTTATAAAGCGGGGAAAATCAGCAATCCCCCGGGTGATTAGTGGCTGGTAATAATTGGTATCTACAGAAATGATCGGAAGAGATCTGCTTGTGGTTCTTTGTTGAATCGCAAGATTCCAACTTCGCATGTATTCAGTATATGAGCCAGTTCCCCCTATCATGGGCATATCCAACAAAATCTCCTCAGTAATCTTCACAGCCTCTTCTTTCGAACACCCTCTCAATTTTCCTGCTGTAGCACGAGATCTCCAGATTTCCCACATGGTCATTCCTATGATATTTTGGTCGGTACCAATGGTGGAATAGGGTTGCTTGTAATTTGGATTTGCTAGTCGCACTCTCTCATTCATTTTTCCATTATCGTTGGGACAAAGAATAACATCCATTTGTTCAGGACCTTTTCTGGGCATGTCTGTAAAATCCAAAGTTACAAGACTTGCTTGTACTGAAGGTAACCTCCCTCCGATAGACTCAGTAATGCACGCTCCTACTTCCATTGCCTGTGAAAATCTACGAGGATCCCCTCCGAATGAAGTAGGAATGGACCCTGGAGAGAAAAAAGGACCAACCAAAACAGGGCCTTGTTTCGCAATAAATTCCGGATCAAATCCCCACGCTTCAGCTTTTTCCACGACGATTCGTCTATTTTCAGCTGTTTGTTCCGCTATTTTATCTATTGTTTCGGCATTAGGAAGCTCAGGAGAAAACTCCCGTAAATTGTCAAATCGATTCGTAACCGTTTCTTTGATATTGGTCATAATTTAAATAAAAATAATTCACCCACAAAAAACCCCGCCGGTTGAAGGGCGGGGTGGTGTGAAATGTACAATATAATACCTACCCCGCCTTGGCGAGGTAATGGTGTTTGCTCAATTCTTTGTTCTGACTAAATATTAACATGTTAGTATGTTAGCATGACATTATCTCAATGTCAAGGGTTTTGTATACCGTGGTACAATATCATATGTCAAAAAACTATACTGCACAGTCTCGTTTTGAGAAAAACTTAGCACACGCATTCACCAAAATTGACTCAACACAAGACAGTCTTAATTTCTTACGCGACCTACTTACTCTCGCAGAATTTACCGAGCTTTCAAATCGATTTGAAATTGCTAGGCTTCTCAACGAAGGGAAGTTGTCCTATGTGCAGATTGCGGAAAAAATTGATACTTCTACCGCAACCGTAACGCGTGTTGCTTTTTGGCTGAAGAATGGATGTGGGGGGTATAAAAAAGTGATGAAAAAGGGATAGATAGCTCAGGAGTTTTTGAAAGTTACGCAGCTAATTTAAGTGCAACTTTGCATGTAATCCTAAACCACTTCCTCTTATCTGCTTCATTTTCGTTTAAATTATTAGGTAACATGGGAAGATCAGAGTATGTCCACTGTCTCTCCGTCATTTCCCTTGCAGTTTGTGGATGAACTCCATTTTTTACCAGAGTATTGTAAGTTGTTGAAGCTACTGATAATTTACCCAAACCATGGGTACCAAATTTACCGTCTAGATCCTCTTCTTTAATTATTAGTGCGCCTTCATCTGTAAGCACAACTCGAACAATACCGAGTTTCTCACACAGTTCATTAACCGTTTCTTTTGTTGTGTGAAGCGGATTTGAGACAGAAAGATCAATAATGCCTGTTCTATCGGTTGGATGAATACGAATATTTAAATCCACAGTATCTTCAGGATAATCGCCATGTAGAATGGCGTCTTGGACTAAGTTTCTGACGAGAGTTAAC
>CALESU010000150.1 GCA_937914905.1 uncultured bacterium | reverse complement strand
ATATGAAAATGAAACGTTTTCGAGAGTGATAGTGGGATTTCTAAGCACTTTCCGTAACTCTTCTTTTTGCGAAGTTGAGACGGTGGGAAATGTGATGGTTTGTTTGACGGCAAAAAAATTGATAGCATCATGAATAAAATGACCATCTGAAGATAATGAGCCAAGATCGCCACTTAATTGTCGTAGGGCTCCAGAAAAGACGAATATATTCGTAAATAGAAACACAAATACGCCGGTTGACATCTCGCCCGTTTGAAGTTTTCCCATGATGGTAACGAGAAAGATTCCAATTGCTCCAATAGGGAGCATATCTACCAGAGTGAGCCATATCCACTGTTTTTTATATTGCCTCATCTGTCTTCCGGTAAAAGATCGATACAGTGCGAACAAGCGCTCTTTTAAGAAATCAAATCCTTGAAATTGTTTGAGTTCCATGAGGGTTTCTCGATTTACCGCCATCCCATGCAAGTAATCAAACTTCCGGACAATCTCCGAATCTGCTTTATAGATGTTAAAACTTTGTGCCCCCAAGACAGTACGGATATATATCGAAACAACGTTTGTCAGAATAATCAAAAATGCACTCAGCGGGGAAGCGAATGCGAAAATGATGAGAGAAGCTGAGAGCTCAACCAATTTTGAGAAAAACTTCATGACCGTATCAAGGTAATATTTGATATGCCATTGGAATCTATTAAATGCTCTCCAGATCAGGTCATGCGTCTCAGGATTTTCAAAATTAGCAAAGTCAAAAGAAGCGAGTTTTTTGAGAAATGCGGTGTAATTCACAAAAATTTGTTTGGTATCCCAAACGAACCAAATATATTCTGCAAATCTGCTCGAAACTCTATCAATTATGTCCAGAGCTACTCGGAGAGAAATGAGCATAAGGAGCGTGAGCCCAAAAAGAGAGTTAAGTCCATTTGCCGTGTCAATAATTTCTTTGAATATGAAAATATTGAGGATACTCGTGAGCGCTAGGAGGATTTGGATACCGGCATAGACTATAAAAAGTAAAGGAGATGCGAGAAATGATCTTTTGAGTACAAATTGGATTGCCTGGAGAGTTATTTTCATCTGTGTACTTTTCATTCTACCCCTGTTCTTCCATGAGATGAAGGATTTTCCGAGTGGTGTTGCAGTTTCGGATGGTCATATTTTTGTAGAGTTTCGTGCCAATAAGATTTTTCATGCCACTTTTGGCAAGGTTTTCCCGATCTATTTTCCAGATTACGGCACCCGGAACATAGCGAACCTCATCAATATCGGGTTTAATCGCAAGTTGACTTAATACGTCTTCATTATCCACATCTTCCCATAAAAACAACACGTCACATTTCATATCTGCATCATTTGTCCAGTCGGATGGGAACATTTGCACGGTGTTTTGTATTGAAGGAAAGTCTCGAATGAGCACTTTTATCGAAAGTCCGAAGTTTTCAAAAATTGCCTTTTCAAGCAACGTCACCAATTTGTTTTGAGAACGTATTGCATCTTGGAATACGATATTCCCCGAGTTGATATATGTGGTCACATCATGAAGTCCCGCTTCTTCAAAAACGGTTTTCAATTTCTTCATTTCAATCTTATTATTTCCTCCGACATTAATTCCTCGTAGTAGGGCGACATATTGCATAGTGTTTTTTGGTAGCTGAATAATCCAGTTTTGAATATTAATTTTCTTTAACTTCTTATGAAACATCGGTCCCAAGTCAGTGAGCCTTGGTTAGAGCGTCATTCTTTTGTTTCCAAAAGAGTGAAAAAATAAGTGCGCTTGGGATGATGGCCAACACTTGAAAGAAAAGCAAGCTCTTTACTGGCGAGATCTGATCCGCAAGTGACCCCAGGAGAAACGAAAAGAGAGCGAGCATGAGGCTTCCACCGAGTGCATTGAGGGAACCCATAGTTGCGCGAGTAGCATCTGAGAAGTGTTTTTGGAAGAGGGATCCTCTAGCGACAGTATCGACTCCAAAAAATAGTGAGGTGCTAGCCATCAGAAGGGGAGACAAGAAATGGGGGAAAAGGAGGGCAATAAAGCTTAATGCGTGGCTCATTAAGTCACTCGCGACGATTGAGAAATACTCCTTGAACTTATGGATTATTTTTCCGCTCAAGTAAAAACTGATGGCCGCCGCCACATTCGAAAGCATTGACGATATCCCGATCGCCCATATTGGCCAGAATAATCCCACGAAAGCAGCGCGAAACTGATAACGAGATTCTCCTATGGCGTGGTTGAGCATCGAAGCAAGGCTCAGGATACGTAGCTCTTTGTTCCTCCCAAAGAGTACGAGAGCCTCTTTGAGGTGGCTATAGACATTGGTTGTACGTGCTGGTCGTTTTTTCGCTTCTGGGATGAAGACGGTTACCACAAGTTTTAGGACAGGCGGTATGACATTGAGCCATACAACAAGAGCAAAAGACCAGGCAGCAATAAATCCTCCCAGAATTGCAGATAGGGCAAGCGCGACTTGAAACATCGCACTCACCTTTCCTAAATAGTGGTGATATTCACTCTCTTTATTATGATCTGCCAATATATCGTGCAAATATGCGTCATTGTTGCCGCTATAAAATGCACGGGCCGCTCCTTCGAAAACTGCTCCTGCAACAAGCCACCAGTAAGAAAATCCAAGAGCATATAAAATGGTAGAAAGCACTCCTAATATCGTTCCCGCAAGCATGGTTTTCTTTCTTCCGATCTTGTCTGAAATAATCCCCGTAGGCAACTCAAGAATTGCAGAAGATAAAAAAATGAAAGAAAATATACTCATTCCGAGTGCAAAAGATCCTGATACCTTCGCGAAGTAGAGAATAGCAATTGGTGCAAATAGGCTGAAATCAGTGAGAAAATTCCAAAGAGAAAGGAGTCGAATGGTACGCTGCATAGCATGTATTATACAATTTGCCTTTGAGGAGAGTCGTGCTGGTTTTATTTGTAGCTTACCGAACAATGTTCGGACTTATTATCGTTCTCGACCAACGGAAGATTGGGTATTTTTCAGAACCGCGTTTGCAACTTTGTAAAATTTGGTAGCATGTATGCAATGACTGGTTTTCCGGCATAAGTTAGAAAGTTTCTCTCTGAAAATAGTTTTGCAACAATAACAACTATTTCTCAGGATACAGATTATCCATATGTAATACCTGTATATTATGTAGCTATTGATGATAGTTTATATTTTGCTTCTCACAAGGAAAGTAAAACACTTCGTAACATTTTGTCCCACCCTCATATGAGTATTTCAATAACGAATCATTCCGACCTAATACAATGTCAGTTACAGGGAATATCAATGGCTGGTGAACAAAAAAGTGAAAAAAACTTGGCGCCTATATTGCCAATTCCGTAACTCTGTTACTAATAGAATTACGAATCATTCACACAACAATAGTTAATCTGTTCAGAAAATGTTTTAATTAATTTATGGGATTAGCAGAAGTAATGCTTCTCGTTTTATCGGTGGGAGTTGTAGCTGGTGTTCCTGCCTATATTTATTTGAGAAATAGCATGGTTAAGAAACAGTCTGGGAAAGAAGATTATTCCCAGAAGCGTGTCATTAAGTTAACAAGTATTAATTTGTTGTTAAATTCAGTGGTTGCTGGTTTCTTTTTTGTCATTTTTTCTAATTTACTCCAAAGAGTAACCTTACTTAGTTTGGATGTAATCATTTTTGCTTTGCTATTTGTATTTATGACCTGTTTAACCTTTTATGGTAATGGTATTTATATAACTTCGATTGTTTTGGAAGCATATACCCTGCCACAGTTACGAAAGATAAGTTATTTTAAAAATCAGTTTATAGCAATACAACTTTTTCATGGACCAATTAGTCATATACTAGTTTACTCTGGATGGATGTGGGCGATGTTCATGTTAGTTCCTCTTTCGCTTGCAGGAGTACCGGTGTCGTCATTGCCTTTATTAATTTTCTTCCTGGGCGGTTGGATTGTCGGAGCTGCGTATGCTGGAGCGCAAATTTACAATGGTACGTCAGCTTACCAATTAATATCAGGAGTTTTGATACTCATCCTTACTCTATCTATTATGATTACTTCTCATCCTAGATCTGCTTCGTCCATACCTGTGTTTTTGGCCAGTTTCCTAAGCATTTTTAGTAGTATTTTAATAGCTCGCTTACTTGGTCTCCATTTCTCTAAAAAGAAGTTTGTCTGGTACGAGAACACGACTGAGAATAATTCCTGAGGCTAATAAGTTCGAACGTCATACCGACTTGGGGTGACCGACGGGGATCGAACCCGCGACAACTAGCTCCACAGGCTAGCGCTCTACCAACTGAGCTACGGCCACCAAGGCATTCTTCGGACGCATCCTATTATATCAAAAATCCCGCTCTGACTGTATACTACTTATTATGAAAAAGTATTTGATCGGGTTCGTGGTACTCATCATTTGCTTAATGATTATTTCATACGTGGTGAAAAACACAACGATTTTTCAGACAATCTTCGGAGGATTCCCCATATTCAATTAAGCGGTTCGTTGAGAAGGGGTCTTTATGAAGCGATATACATGGCATCTTGCCAGTGAGGATCCGTCTCCACAGTGAGATCTAAAAATACTTTTTTTGAAGTTGCCAGTGCGATTTCTTTCCGTGCATAACTACCTAAATCTTTGATTTTCCGTGCACCTGCTCCAATAAGCATTTTTTTGTGTCGGTCATTGGTGGTGAGGATGCGTGCTTTGATGTATAACATTCCATTGTCTCGTTCATCAATTTTGTCTATCACTGCGGTTGTGGAGTATGGGATTTCTTCTCCCATCATGAGAAATACTTTTTCACGAATAAGTTCGGCAAGAAATGCCTTACTGTCCATGTTGAGAAGGGGATAGACGCGATTCAAATCTACATGAGATTCGGCACCAATTTCTGGCATGAGTTCGAATAATCGCGTAAGAAGGGGATCAATATTGTGGATTTTAAGTGCAGAAATATGGAATGTTTCAGGAAATTCTTCCATAAGAAATTGATACTGGGGGAGGAACGGTTGTTTTTTATCTGATTTATTAATGACCAGGATCACCGGCGCTTTGAGTTTTCGCACCACGCCCAGAACTCGCGCCTCTTCAAAGTCCCGACGTCGGGTAGGGTCTACCACATAGAGCACTGCATCAGCGTCTTTATTTGCTGCGCGAAGTGTTTGTTCATTGATGTGTTTTGCCATACCA
>CALESU010000149.1 GCA_937914905.1 uncultured bacterium | reverse complement strand
CGGTGATCGCATTGATCACATGCAAGCCAACATTGGGTATAGTGCGAAGCGATCTGCGCACGTACCCATCAAGATTATTTCAGGAAACCAAGAGCTCTCTTTTATTCATCAGGACTGCATCATACAAGGAACAATAGGCGAACTTGTTTCACTCATTCCTGTTGAAGGAAGCGTGCGAGGAGTTACAACAAAAGGCCTTCACTATCCGCTTTCTCACGAAACATTACCTTTTGGGACAACGCGGGGAGTCAGTAATAGTATGACTGAAAAAATCGCTCATATTCAGATTTTTTCAGGAATTCTTATGGTCGTTCACACGAGAAATCTGTAAGGATTAGTGCACTTTCCGATACTCAATGAGCGCTTTTTTCAATAACTCAACACATCGCTCAAGAAGGGGAGTTTCTAAAACATACGCAATGCGGACCTGCTTTTTCCCCTTTTCAGGATCAACGTAGAATCCATATCCTGGAGCAAGCATGATCGTCTCATTATTGTCTCGAAACTCTCGGAGTAAAAAAGTACAAAAAGCTTCGGTATCTGAAACAGGAAGTTCGGCCATAATATAAAATGCACCTTCAGGAAGAGTTACTTTTACTCCTTCAATTTGTTGTAACCCATGGTAAAGAGCGTCTCTTCTTTTCCGATATTCCGCTTGTAGTGTGTTGATATATTCGGGCGCCACTTCAGTGAGTTTAGATCCCATATACTGATCAATCAGTCCCCCTGATAATCGACTCATCGCATACGCCATGCAACATTTCACAATTGATTCATTGAGAGAACTAATTACGCCAAGTCGAGCGCCACACAGATTGTATCGTTTTGACAAGCTATCTACCAAAATTGCCTGTTCTTTTATGTCTGGCATATACGTCAGGAGAGAGGTGTGAGGTCTATCAACAAATGTGTACTCTCGATACACTTCATCGGCAATAAGAAATAAGTTATGTTTCCGAACAATATCTACGAGCATGCGGATTTCATCTTCCCGATACACGACGCCGGTGGGATTTGCGGGTGAAGAGTAGATGATTGCTTTTGTTTTGGCAGTAATCTTTGATTCGATTACAGGCCGTTCGGGCAGATGAAAACCCTCTTCTAAGCGCGTTTCGATCGGTATTATATTCACGCCAAACATGCGAGCCATCGTAACATAGCTGGGATAGAAAGGTTCAAACACAATAATTTCATCTCCTGGGTCAGCAACGCTAAATACTGCCATCGAAATGGCTTCAGAGCCTGCAATTGTCCCCACAAGATTTTTAGTATCAAGATAGGAAAAACCAAGGCCATGATAATACGTTAATAAACTCTTTAAATATGCAGGCGTTCCTCCCGATGGGGCATAGGGAATGGGGTTTTGGTCCCAATTGCGCAGAGCCTCAATCATGACGTCCGGACTCTTAACGTCCGGTTGTCCCAGATTTAAATGGTAAACCGTTACTTTTTCTTGTTTCGCTTGATCTGCAAGGGGAATCAATTTGCGAATAGATGAGACGGGAAGGGCCGAGGCTCGATTAGACAGTGATGGCATGAGAAGTATTGTACCATTTTTGCCATTTTTCATTCAAATCCTCGAGTATACTATTCTCGTATGTCTCG
>CALESU010000148.1 GCA_937914905.1 uncultured bacterium | reverse complement strand
GTATCTCATTTCACTTTTGCCCGAACAAAGACAATCACTCTTTTTCTCAGCAACCATTCCTCCCCAAATCAATTCGATTTTACAGAAATTTTTGAAAGATCCTGTGACTGTTTCCGTATCCACGGCAACTACTTCTGAAAATGTAGATCAAGACGTGGTACGAATCCCAGCAGGAACGCCAAAAATAACGGTACTTGCAACATTACTTGCAAAGGAAGAGTACAAAAAGGTTCTTGTGTTCACTCGAACCAAACGGGGAGCGGAAGGACTTTCTAATTCGTTGTACAAGCAAGGATTTAAGACCGTATCTATCCATGGAGATAAACCTCAAGCAAAACGTCAACAAGCAATTCGCTTGTTTAAAGATGGCGTTGCTGAAATACTTGTTGCAACAGATGTTGCGGCACGAGGAATTGATATTCCCGATATTTCACACGTCATAAACTATGACGAACCTGCGACATTTGATGATTATATTCATCGCATTGGACGCACGGGACGCGGAAATCAAAAAGGAATCGCACTTACGTTTGTGGGGTGATTAGTAGTACTTATTTTCTACAAGAAGGTCATAGAAGCTCTGAAAGCTTCCCGAGAAAATTGGTTGCAGATATTTTAGACCGTTCTTTAGCGAGCATATTTTCAGTAAATTGTCTTTGAGATTCTTCAAAAGCCTCTCCAAATACCGTTTCCCTAAGGGTATCCATACCTGGTGTGTCTAGGCGAGTACATGTTGGAGTGATCCCTCTAGAAAGGACATAGGGGTTATTTATCAACATATCAACAAGAGTGCTCTTCTCTGAGCCTGGAATACCTCTTCTTATTTTTAAACCTTTTTGTAGTTGCGTTGAGCCACCAACCACTCAATCTAAGCCCGACTTGCTACATGTTATAATCGCACTTGCTCCCTCAGGTGTTAAGAGAAGAAATCGATCACCACTCTGAGAGCCAGAATTAGGTAGCGGAAAAAAATGACCAATTCGTTCTCTTTGTTGAGAAGTATCGCCTAATATCTCGTTTGCCGAATCTTGTCCGGGTAGATTCGCTACATCCTCATATACAGGTATTCCAAGATTAAGTTGGGCAAGATTTGCCCAGCCCTCTTCGAAAGTCATTTCCCTTGGTGCTTCTGGGGCGGGTACTGGTTTGAGATTATCTACTCCGAATTGATTGTCCATATAATAAAATCCTACTACTACTACTACTTTGTCAATTTGAATTGAAGTTGCCTCAAAACAGTGCTACTCTTGAGAGTATATGCATAAGCTATTTTTGTGGATGAAGGAACATAAACTTTCAACAGCCCTTCTTTTCGTTCTTCTTTTTTTCATTCTTCGGGGACAAGTAGTTCAACCAATGCCCATGAGGGGTGCAAATTCAATTGATTCTGGCTCAATGGGAATGTCTGCACCGATGTTTGCAAATAGAGCAAGTGGGGAATTTATGGATGTGGGAACCGAAACTTCTCTTGCCAAAAGCGCTCCAACTTCAGGAGCTCGCATGATTGCACAAAATTCTTACCTATCACTTCTCGTTAAGGATGTAAAAAAGTCAAGTTCATTAATCCTTGAAAAAACGAACGAACTAGGAGGATATATGATCTCGAGTTCCGTTTCTGACCCTGATAATCAAGGCTCTGCACAGATTGAAATCAGGATTCCGGCAGTGGTCTTAACTCAAGCTTTAGAATCCTTTCGAGGTATCGCGGTGAAAGTGGTTTCGGAAAACCTCCAAGGCACTGATGTGACAGATCAATACACAGATGTCGAAGCGAGGATGGAAACTCTCACCAAAACAAAGATTAAGTTTGAAGCAATTCTTGATTCGGCAGTTCGGGTCACGGATATTCTTGAAGTCCAACGCGAACTCATAAACTTGCAAGCAGAGATTGATAGTTTGAAAGGCCAGGAAAAATACATATCAGAAAGCGCGAAACTAACCCGAGTAACGCTCTATTTGGCGACAGATGAAATCGCACTTCCGTACATGCCAAGCGAAACGTGGAGACCAGAAGTGGTGTTTAAAGAAGCGGTGAGATCGGTGATAAGCAGCATTCGGTCTCTTGCAAACCTTGTCATTTGGGTTTTGATATATGGCGTAATTTGGATTCCTGCCGTGGTCATCTTTGTTCTTATCTCGCGCAGGAAACGAAAGAATAGTGTAAACTAAGGCTCACGAGAAACATATTACTAATTAAAAATACCTATGACCAAAAAAACACTGTCTAAAAAAAAGACAAATCCTCAGCGGAAAGCCAAAATGTCTGGCGGAGTCAAAAATCTGATTCGCAAACGGAACAATAAGCTTTAATAGACTTCATCGGTGAAGGAAACCGATTGCACCACAATGCAAGATACTACCATTTCATTGTACCTACCGAATAAATACCGTGTAGTTACTGGTAACCATACTTCCGTTGCCCTTTGTACCTGTTGGAACGATCCTTTTATCCTTGCAGATAAGTGGAGTGAAATTCCCCATCTGTTTTCGATCACTGGGTCGTTATATAGTCGGGAAGGTGCATCTATTGTCCTTCGTAATCTTGCACTAAATCCTTATATTCGAACCGTACTTTTTTGGGGCGCAGGAAAATTGTCTCAAAGCGCGATTGGCTTACGAGGAAAACAAATTCTCTTTTCATTGTGGGAAAATCGAAAAACACAGATATCTTCCGCGCTCGATGAAATCCACAAAGAGATTGACCCCCGCGTTTTGTGGCACATGTTAGAAAACATAACATTCATTGATCTTTCAGACAAACCCTTCGACCAAGTTCTCAAAATCGCACAAACCAAGCAAATAGAGACAACTCCTTATATGAAGTCTATCTCTTTCCCGGAGCCTATAAAACCAGATGGAGCACCTTTTCCTTCGGAACGGGTGAATTTTTCTGTTCGAGGAAAGAATCTCGCGACAGCGTGGGTCCGGGCAGTAGACCGAGTCATGAGATACGGATATGAAAAGGAAACGCAGGCAGGATCCAGGGAAAAAGAATTGATCGCGCTTTCTTGGACTATCGAATCCCCCGACATCTCACATTTAAAAGAATTGGATTGGCCAGAACAATTGAAGAAGAGAGTGGGAATTGACGAATCAATCCTTGCGCAGTATGCTTCCATTTTCTTGGATGGAAGTAAATCTCCCGATGTGAGTTACACGTACGGAAATAGGTTAAGAGGGTATCGGTCACAATTGGACCAGATTGACCGCATGATTGCGAAATTGCAAAAAGACCCCATCACTCGGCGCGCATATGCAACAACATATGACCCCATCGAAGATGACACAAACACGTCTCCTCCCTGTCTCATTAGTATTCAAGCACTTGTGGATCATGAACAAAAACTACATCTTATCGCCTATTTCAGATCTCACGATATCTTGAAAGCGGCGCTTCCGAATGCATATGGGATTTTGCACGTCTTTTCCCATATTGCGGAAAAAACAGGCCTGTCTCAAGGCACGCTCACCATTCATTCCACCTCTGCTCATATTTATGAAGATGATTGGGAGGATGCTGAGAATCTCTTAAAGTGCGCGTATTGGGAGAGAATAAAACTGTATTTTGATGAGAACGAAGATATTGATCCACGTGGAGTGATACAAATTGCCGTCAAAGGGAAGAACATTTCCTGTACTCTCATGGATGACGCAGGAACAGAACTTCATGCATATCTTGGGGCTTCAGCGCGGGAAATTTCGCTTCATTTTACACGTTTAGGACTCTTGTCTCGATCAGAACACACCGTTGATCTTGCAATTGAACTTACCAAAGCGGAGCTTGCATTGAAGTTGGGGAAAGAATATATTCAAGATCGCCCGTTAATTATTGACAATGTGGTGATTAAATAAAAACTATGCTTCATTCAATAATAAAAAAAGGGAGCGAACTTTCTCCTGAAGAATTAGAAGTGATGAATCGAGAACGAAAGAAGGTGTTTGATTCTCAAATAGAATGGAATGAAATAACGAAAGAACATTTCTTTAACGATCTCTTTTTTGTGATTAAAAATAGTGAAAACACCATCGTATCTTTTGGTAGATTGATTGACATTACAGTATTTGTCGAACAAACCCCATATATGATTTTGGGTATCGGGAGCATCGTTTCGGTAACTTGGAAAAAAGGATACGGAAAAGAATTAATGTCTTCCATGAAAAAGTATATTTTAGAAAAAGGTAAAACTGCAGTAGGTTTTTGCGGGGAACAAAAAAGTGAATTTTATCGAAAATGTGGCTTTGAAATAATCTCTCAAGGGGTAAAAAACTTTGTTTATGTTGATAAGAAAGGAAAGAGGAATTTTGACGAAGGTGACGTGGTATATCTTTCAGGAAAAGATGGATTGGTGGAGAAAATTCTGAATAATCCGCATATTGTCATAGAACATGAAGTGCCGCATTGGTGATGAAAACGAATAAAATTATGCACAATAGCATTTCACACATTGCCGAATCAGACTTTCTTTTCAAAAGTTCCAATGGGAAATCAGTGTGTTTCGCCCAATACGGAGACCTAGCAGGTTCACCTCTTGTTTATTTTCATGGATGGCCAAGTTCTCGTTTGGAAGCAAAAAAATACGATCCAATTGCAAAGAAGCTTGGAATCCGAATTATTGCTCCAGATAGACCCGGGTATGGCAGATCAGACTTTGTTCCGGGTTCTTCTTTTTTGGATTGGGCAAAAATTACCACCGAATTAGCGAGTGCATTGTCCATAAGAAAATTCTCCATTGTGGGAAATTCAGGAGGAGGTCCGTATGCAGTTTTGTGCGCGTACTATATTCCTCACAAAATTCACAAATTAGGAATAACTGTTGGCTTGGCGCCGACGAATATAGACGGAGTTCTTGAGGGAATGGCTTTGTGGAATAAAATAATCTGGCGTTCTTATCATTATGTCCCTCCTTTACTGTTTTTAAGCCCATTGATTCATTATCTAAAGCAAACGCTATTCCCTCGGGATGTGAGCGAAGCATATCCTGCGAAAAAAGATAATGATTATTTTACCTATGAGTTAAAACAAGCATATATTGAAAATAGAAGAGAAGCATATAGACAGGGGATTTGGGGAGCCTCACATGATTTGAAACTGTACACAAGTGCATGGAACATTGATTTCAAAAAAATTCATTCGAAGGTATTTCTTTGGTATGGAGCTCTGGATAAAAATGTATCCATTGCAATGGGTGAGTTTTATCGAGATCATATTCCTTCGAGTAAGTTGATTGTTTTCCCCAAATGTGGACACATGGTTCTTTTAAAACATACAGAAGAAATTTTTCAGACGTTGAAATAGGCTTTTAATGATGGAGAAAAACAATAATGAATAAAACTGTAATAAAGAAAGAACCTCTTTCTTTCCAAGAAGTGTCTCTCATTCTTGATGCCACCAAACACTTTCCTCACTTAGTATATGTTGGCCCTCGGACATGGAGCCGGTTTGATAATATCTACAAAATCTATGATGGGGGTTCCTTTTCAGGAGTTTGTGCGGTCAACACAAAAGGAAGATATGCAAAAATTGGTCCATTCGTCCTTCTTCCTCACATGCATGGAAAAGGTTTAGGGAAAGCACTATTTCAAAAGATCGTCAATGATTTTAGAAGTAGTCACTATTTGTACGTTGCAAGTTCGAACCATGCAGTAATTCATATTACTGAACGAGTTGGATTTATCGAGTATAACAATCTCTTAAATATTCCCTTTCAAATCTGGATAATCTATCAAAAAATGAGTTGGAAAGTCCTTTGGGCAGGAGAATTTCCATCATTTATCCAAGAATTAATGCGAAAAACCAAAATGGCTAAGAGAGAACGATTAAGGCATTATTATTTACCAAAGTATTAGGAAGTTGTTTCTTCTCTCAAATACCGTTCCGCCTGCATGGAATATAGCTTCATATACTTTCCCTCTTTTTTCATAAGCTCCTGATGATTGCCGTCTTCAATGATTGCACCTTTATCAAGAACAATGATCCTATGGGCGTCTTTGATAGTTGAAAATCTATGCGAAATATAGATCAATGTTTTATTTTGTGTCTCACGGTTTAACCTTTGGAAAATTTCCATTTCTGCCCTAGCATCAATTGCTGAAGTCGGCTCATCGAGAACTAAAACGGGAGTAACTCGAACAAGAGCGCGGGATATCGCAAGCTGTTGCCATTGCCCTCCTGAAAGATCCACGCCATTTTTATACGTGGGTCCTAAAATCTGATCTATCGTTTCAGGAAAGTCTTTGACATATTGCCACGCATTCGATAATTTGAGAGCCTTAATACATTCTTCTTCGGTAAGTTTTTTACCTGCGGCAAGCACCAGATTTTCGCGAATCGTGAGATAAAATTTACCAAAGGTTTGAAATAATGTCGAATATTGATAAAAAAAGAGATCGGATGGAATTTATTTTTTTTTTATTTTGTTGATTTTGATAATTAGTTAAGTTTGGTAATATAGGATAAG
>CALESU010000147.1 GCA_937914905.1 uncultured bacterium | reverse complement strand
AAATTTCGGAATCATTCGTTTGGTAAAAAAGGGAACGGGTACATTTGTCGGCGCAGTCCATGAAGAATGGAAAACAAATCAGGTAGTTGGCCTATTGGAAGGAAATCTTCTTCATTTTCCTCATCCCACTATTTCGGAATTTGTGGATCACATAAATAAATACAGCACAATCCGTGCATCTGAAGCATATAAAAGCGGTAAAACAGCTTCTATTCTTTCGTTTACCCTCATTCCCTTGGGGAAATTTGTATACACGTATTTTTTTAAAGCAGGATTTCGCGATGGAGCACAAGGATTCGTATATTCATTCCTCATGAGTTTTCACTCATTTTTATATCGCAGTAAGCTATTTTTGATGCGCCATGAACAAAAATCATGACCTACTCCGTGTTCTTCTCTATGCGCTTGTTCCTCTTTTTGCATTAGGCCAAGTAGGAAGATTGAGTTTATTTGATAAGCCAATCTATGTCTATCTTCACGAGCTTCTATTGCCGATAATTTCTCTTCTCATTATTCTGAAATATCGAAAGGATCTTTGGAACGCAGATTATGTGAAAATTGCGGGATTATGGTTTGTTGTAATGCTTGTTTCGTTGGGAGTATCAATAGGTAATTATTCCGAGGAAGCAAACATAATTGCGCTCCTCTATTTATTGAGATTAATTACTCACGTGGGAACATTGATACTTGTTATGTATCACCAATCACACAGTTCAAAACCGATCATTGACTTTCGCGTCATCATTGGCTTGACCTATTGGGTAGGCGTCAGTATTGCCGTGCAGTATGTGTGGTACCCTGACTTTCGAAATATCTCCTATCTTGGCTGGGATCCTCATTTTGGACGCGCAGTTGGGTTGTTTTTTGATCCTCCTTTAACTATTTCAGTACTCGCACTACTTATTCTCTTGTTTCTTATTAAGAAAATTCGGATGCTCTATTTCTTACCGCTCTTTGTTCTTTCCTCTCTGACGTATTCTCGAGGTGGTTATATTGCAGGGATTGTTATCGCATTTATATATGGATTACTCTATTCTACGAAAAAACAAATTATCATTTCCTTGATATCTTTGATTATATTTTTCCTCTTTCTCCCCAAAGGAAATATGGAAGGTGTGAATCTCTTAAGAACTACATCTATCGAAGCACGTGCGGAAGACTATGTAAAAGGAATTACTATTTGGATAGATCACCCTGTGTGGGGTATTGGGTACAATCACATTCGTGAAGAAAAGGATATGTTTGAAACAGACAAGAGTTATGGAGTTTATAATCCTTCCCATGGGAGTACCGGATTTCACTCAAGCTTTCTCATCATCTTAGTGACAGGTGGAGTGGTTGGGCTTGTGACATTTTGCGCTTTACTGTGGCAGATTGCGATACGACAGGTATTCTTACGGTATGCGATTGCATTTCTTTCAATAATCTCATTGTTTGATAATGTACTCCTGCATCCTCTTATCCTTTTGTGTCTTATTATTCTTGTAGCTTCGCGGTCGAAAAAAGAACAACTTATTCACGCTGGTAAGAAACCTTAAGTACTATCTCCTTTTCGTTTAGCGCCACATCTGTCGCCTTCACCGTTATGGTATTCTCTCCCTCTTTCAAACGTATGAGAGTGCTAAAGGTTCCCACCGTATCAACAACTGCAGGAGAAGTATTGACCGTGACCGTACTTCCTGGATCCGTAGTCCCAGCAACTTCAATCTCATCCTTGTTGGTTTTAGAATCTGCAGATGGTTTTGTTACCTCGAGTGTTAGCGGTTCCTTTTTATATAGCACAGTGTGGAGATCTGTGGGGTCTGTTCGCTTTCCACTTCTGGTGAGTCCCTGAACAGCAATCGTATTTTCACCCTCTTTCAGACCAGTGACAATAGTTTCAAACGTTCCTTCTTCTTTTAAAGTGATTTTTTTGAGAGAATCTCCATTCAACAAAACATCGATTATATCTACGTCAGTTCCATTCCCCGAAATCTTGAGTTGAGAAGAGTTCGTGGCTTGAGGAGGTTCATCTAGAGACACGCGTCGAAAAGTACTTTCAACAGACTTTGCATTTTTGCTATCTGCGTCAGGAGAAATAAGGTTTCGTACTCCTACAATAGACTGAATGATCAGCCGAAATCCGAAAATGGGAAGGACGATAAGAAGGATTACGGAGATCACCGCAAGTGCAAGGATTATTTTTCTTGCATTTCGTTGTTTGATAGAATCCAATCGTGACATGAGCCGCTTAGGAGAATCGAACTCCTATCACCGGTTTACGATACCGATGCTCTACCACTGAGCTAAAGCGGCAAAACTCTGCTTTACGAATCCTCCAGTGGAGGACTACCAACTGAGCTACATTGGCTGGATGGGGAAAAGATCTGATTATTATACCACCTTAGGGATACCACATTCCCTCTTGAATAATTCTCCATGGTTCAAAATAGGAGCCCTCAAAACCGAGTGCCCAAAGTGCGACACCAGATAAATCGTGCTCATGAATGAAAGCTATTTTATGTGCAAGAGACTTTTCATCCTCATAGTAAATTTGTTTTATCAAACCATTTTGAGTGTATGTGAGCCAGGGGGATCGACTCAAATCATCAAAGCCAAGCGAGACATCGTCTCTGCTTTCGATAAGCTCTCTAACGCGCTTATAACTTGCAACTGCACCCGTTTCAGGAAGCGTTTTACTTCGATAAGTCCGTGATATTGTTTGCCATTCATATCCATATAAAGGAATTCCCAATATGAGTTTTTCTTTAGGAACTCTTCCTTCCAATGATGTGATAGTTTTTACGATGCTTGGTTCGTCGCCCGTTGAGTCAAGAGGTGCCACCGGACCGGCCTGAGTGGATGTTGCTCGATGATAATCATATCCCATCACAATAACTTGATCCATAATTTCTCCGATTTTTACCATGTCATACGCATTGTCCGCATAGACGGCAGAAGCATTCACATCAAACGAAATGATTATGTCATTTTTTTCTTCACGAAGCTCTTTGTCAAGTTCGGTCAAGAACTTATTAAGGTACTGCATGGTGGGGAAGTCCACTACTGTGAAGTATTCAAAGTCAATATTGACCCCATCAAGCTCATATTGAGTGACAAGTGTACGAATATTGGCAATGGCGCGAGACCGATATGACGGATTGGAAATGAGGGTATCAATCTGAGAATTGTCAAAATTCTTGATAGCTACAGAGACTTTTGTACCGGTATTTTTTGCCTGTTCTTTAATGATTGCAAACTCAGGAGACGTAAACATGAGCCACTCCTGTAGCACATTTCCTCCTAAATCTTTCGTTACAACATTTCCCTCTTTATCCAATGTCACGCCAAAATAGATAAGTTGATCTACGTACTCAGGGTGAATGGGTGTTTTGCTATTTATTGCCCAATATGGTAAAAAGCCAACAACTGATCTTTTTTTGATATTCCCTGAAGATAATGCAAGAGGCGCCGAGAAAGTATCCACTTCTGTACTTTGCATTGTTGCGACACTATTTGAACCGATAGCATACTGGGGAGCGTAGAAAACAATAAATGCAGCAAGCGCGCCGGTTACAACTGCAATCAAACCCGTCAAAAGATCTCTAAATACGTAGTGATACCGCAAAAACGGCTTAATCGAATCCCTCATTCGTTCATTATACTCATATTTGCAATATTTTTTGAGCGGTGGAAGGCATATCTGTCAGTTTACGATCCTGAGCATATGCGAAGGAG
>CALESU010000146.1 GCA_937914905.1 uncultured bacterium | reverse complement strand
GACAAACATTCTCAACACCTACAAGCAAATTACGAATCAACCCATCGCAAAGATCGTCTCTACTCTTGCCAAAGAAACGAATACCACAATCCAAACAGTCAAAGAAGTTTTGAGACAAGCAGGAGCCATAAGTACCCAATCTCGCATTCTCCAAGAAGTCGCATCGTCTAGGCATATAGAAAAAAACCAAGTAACAAAAATTATCCAAAGCATTCGGCAGGCAGTAACCCAAAAAGAGTCTGTCGTCACTTCTATTTCTCAGCAATCAGTCACGAAAGAAACAGTTTCTCGCTTGATGAGTGAGGTTTCTCAACATAAAGATACGATACAAAAAGTATCGGTAACAACCCAAACAACCCCTCAAACCGTACAATCCGTGCTCACGAGCTATTCAAATCAAATACAAAACAACCCACAAACTCTGATCCAAAACGTGGCTCAGGAAACGCATACAGATACACAAGTCGTTCAGACCATCATAAATCAAGTTGCCAATCAGATAAATAACTCTTCTGAGACCCAACAAAGTCTCGCACAATCAACTAATACTTCCGTCCAACACATTCAAGCGCTCACGACGGCAATGGAGAACGCTACGAGCAATGTTTCCGAACAAACCGTTGCATCTACCATCACTCAGGAACTGCAGGCCGTCCCACAACTTACTGAGGAGAGAGTTACTCAAACCATTCAAACCATTTGCTCTGACGAACAAATTATCAATCAAGTGTCCGCCCTCACCACCATAGACGCTTCTCAAGTGAAAGCCATTTCTCAAAGCTATGTTTCGCACATGAATGAAGCTCCCACAACACTCGTGACTTCTGTTCAAAATGACACGAAGAATTCCGTAGAAAATATCCAAAAAGTCATCCAAACCATAGCTTCGGTGGTCTCAAACAATGCAACCGTTACTCAAGGAGTTGCCCAAACAACACAAGGAACGCAAGAACAGATAGCAACAATTTCAAATGCCATGTATGAATCTGTGGTAACGAACAATACTGCGCAGTCTCAAGAATCATTGGTAAAACAAGTATCGCAAAAAACGAATATCTCTGAAATAGAGTCTCAACAAATCATCCAAAACCTCATGACGACCGCTTCTCAAAATGAGTCATTTGTACAAAATATTTCTCACCAAACAAACCTCAAGACTCAACAAGTAAAAAATATTATGAATACGTATGCGTCGCATATTCAAAAGCCAAACGAAGAGATTGTGCGCGTTATCAATGAATCTTCAGGAATACCCAAAGCAGATGTACAAAATGTACTTATTATGTTGTCCGATGGCATTTTACAATCTGACCAAATTGTTTCAGATGTGGCACATGAACAAGGCGTTGATGCTAACCAGGTGAGTGCTGTCATGGAACAACAAATGGAGATTGCTTCAGATCCTGAAAAGCATATCGAAAAGACCATTTCTATTCCTCAAAGTATTTCGTTGGAAGATTATGAAGAAGTAAAAGATATGTGGACAAAACACTACGAAGAAGGAGAGGTCCCTGTTTCAGAAACCATTCAATCACGAGATGACTGGATAGATCAAGAAATTGTATATATCACCAACACGCTCAATAAAATCCTCTCTCCTGACGAAAGACTTCAACAAGAAGGCCTGGATGAATTGGGGTATTTATTACCAATATTCTTGATCAATAATCTCAAAGGAGATGAACTTATCGTTTATTTGAAAGCAAAATTAGAAGCGGCAAAGCTTACTCAAAAAATCTTGGCACGAGAAGCCAAGGCAACGGAAAAGGCTAAAAAGGAAAATGACGAGGATGAGGAAGTATTCGTTGACGTTGCGCAGAAAGAAGAAGAAAAATCTGACATGCACATGGATCTTGAAGAAGATCAACCCGCTCCCCAAAGCATTGAAGACCGCGTGAAGGCAGTCCAAGAAAAACTTGCGCAAGTTGAGGCAGGGGGAGAATCTCCTCAAGATTCTGTTTCTGGGATTCACGAAAAACTCCAAGAAGAAGCGGGGAAATAGCTTCTTTCCATGTGCTACAATACTCACACAAATGGATTACTACAAAGATATAAAATACATCGCACAAGTTGACCCCGAAGACCATATCTTAGGAAAAATAGAGAGGTGGGAAGCGCATGAAAAAGGGATTCTCCATAGAGCCCTCACCATCGCGGTTTTTTATCAAGATTATGCCATCTTGCAACATCGCAAGCACCTCGTGTTTGACAATGTATTTGACTTAACCATCTCGTCACATCAATTATATGAAGATACGATGCAATCAGATGAAGAAGCCATACAACAAACACTGCATCGAGAACTCGATCTTGCAATCCCTGACTTAGAGGAACAACCTCTCTCTCATGGATCAATCGTGTACCAAGCAAAGGATCCACTAAGTAAATATCAAGAGCATGAGGTTTGTCATATTTATACGTGTCGTACGAAAACCGTCCCGCGTATTAATCTCGATTTTGCCTACGGATATTCACTGCAGAAAATGAGCGATATCGTCAATCACCACTCCCCCTTGTACACGATACTTGCTCCTTGGGTCAAAGAGATGATTCGAGAGAAGAAAATATAATCCCCTACAATAGCTCCATTTTGCCCTGTGAACCCTCCAGTGAAGAATTATATAAGGAGATGAGTTCGACTAATTGGGGCGGGATTGAAAGAGGTTTTCCATCTATTTCTCGAATGGGAATTATCTTTGTACTGGTACTGCTTAAAAACGCTCCTTCGGCGGTACAAAGCTCATCGTACGAAATGGGTCGATAGGTGAGAGAAAATGAAGAAGATTTCGCAATAACCCGTTCCAATGACTTCATGGTGACTCCCTCAAGAACCGTATCTTTGGGAGGAGTTACTAGCGTATTTCCTTGTACAACATACAGATTTGTCCGAGAGCCTTCGTGCACGTTTTCTTGTGAATCCTTAAAAAGAACATCATAATGTCCTTCACTTTTTGCTTGTGTGTAGTAGTAATAACTCGGAAGCATGTTGAGCGATTTGGCCTGTGGCATCCACCTCTCATACAATACGGTTTTGACCGTCACCCCTTCTTTATACCACGATCGTTTGGGAAACAGGGGAGGAAGGGCAAAGATATAGAGTGTAGCGTCAGCCTCTTGAGCTCCTCCCATAAGAAGCATTTTAATATTGATTGATTCTTCTCCCGCCTCTTGTACTAATTGCTTTATCCATTGGTGAATATGCTCGGAAGTAAAAAGATGATCAAGCTTTATACAACGAGCCGAATGGAGTAACCGATCAATATGCTCGTTTGCAAAATAGAGGATGTGTTTTCGAACCTTCATTGTTTCATACACGCCAAATCCATACATTGCTTCGATTTTGTCTGCCGGAATTTGTGCATCTGCGAGTGGCTTTATGCGTCCGTTTTGGGAAAAAATCTGTTTCATAGGGTTATCGACAATTGATCCACGCTCGCTCGCCTCCGCGAGATAATTTAAATGCGGTTGTTTCTATGGCTTCCTTGGCACCAAACCGAAGATCTGGGTTGGGGTCCGCGCCCATTTGCCGGCGAGTAGCCTCCCATGTGGAAACTGAGTATTGGAACATCCCTCCATACTCCCCGTTTGCAGCGCCCGGATGTCCGCCCGATTCACAGTATGCGATTTTTTTCATGACTTCCTTATCCACACCATACTGCTTGCTGTATTCGTCGAAATACGATTCGAAGGCACTGGTTGGCATGGGCGTCGGGGTATTGGTGGGTGTGGGCGTGGGCGTGTTTGAAGGAGTCGGGGTTGGCGTTGGTGTGGCGGTAGGTGTTGGGGTCAAAGTGGGAGTGGGCGTTGGGGTTGGCGTGGGAGTATGGGATGGGATAATCACAACTCCCAAGACCGTTCCTTTTGAACGGACAGATTGAATACTCCACAGAGCCACGATCACAAAAAGTGAGACACTTATTGTCAAGCGCTTTCGCATCGCCTAATTGTACCACATCGTCCTTTTGGGATAGTATAAT
>CALESU010000145.1 GCA_937914905.1 uncultured bacterium | reverse complement strand
GTTTTTTAGTAAAAAACTCTATCGCTTCATCATAGTCACGAACAACTAAAGCAACATGCAGAATAGACTGTTTCATTTGCTCAGTATATCAGAAGAGGTTTCGTCGTATAATTTTGCTCCCCGACGAGGATTCGAACCTCGAACCTTGAAGTTACATGGAATCTCTGCGTTTCCGCAAAGCATGGACTATCTCTTCACCTGTCTTGCGATTAAATTGCAAACTGAAGGTGGTGGGCGCTTAAAAGGTGTACTCACCTAGTCTCTGCACCTGCCCCGCTTAAGGCGGGGATTGGCTCAGGATTACCATAAAGTCAATTGACTCATTAGGTTTCCCTGAATTCACCCACTGTTTCCATTCAACATTTCTGCTGAAGGCTGCAACAAACCGGCATGTATTTCTCTGTGGCAATTGGCACAAACTAAAATACATTTCTCAAGCTCTCGTTTAGTCTTCTCCCAAGATCTCGTTAATCCATCCTGAGAATGACCAAACTTTTTATGAGATTCATCCAAATGATGAAAATCGAGAGCTGAGTTGCATCGATGGTATCCGCAAAATATACATTTGCTTCCGAGATATTCTATTGCTTGAATTCGTATTTTCTTTCTCCTTCTTGCAACAGCTCGGATAAGATACTCTCGACGATCGGCGTATGTTCTTTTTGTATCCATATTTTTATGGTACATAAAAACATAACTTTTTTCTACAGCTTCCTGCTCTACCGTTGAGCTATCGGGGATATGTTTAAAATAATATCACCTTCCTTTCCGCTGACTGGCGGACTATCGGGGATATTTTGTTTCGAATTATAAAAGTGCTTTTTTATCCGAGATTCAAAACGAAAGCGTAATGAATCGGATAATTGTACTATCTATTGAATGCAATATCTCTACAAGCCAATGATTAGTTTGCTGGGACAACTCCTCTTGTGGTGATTCGTTAGCAGGTTCCATTGTACCATCATCCTCATAAAAAATGAACTGATCTTCTCGTGCTTGCGTTTGGGCTCCCAGAATAAAAGTGGTTTCTTTTGTTTGATCTTCCGTCTCCATCGTGTCTTCCGCGGGAAGTACGAGGTATCGATATTCCCCCGTGCTTTTCATAATGTTAGTTCCTTTTCCATCATTCAAAAGTACTGCAGAAGACGGAAGAATTTTAATCACCGTGACTCCCGGCTCTTTGGGTCGAATCATGAGATTTCCAAACAACCCCACTTCTTTGTCATATCCTGGGCTTGGAATTCCTCCGGTTACTCGAACAAATCCCACCGTATTGTCAATTTGTTTTTCAACAAAAATATTGATGAATGAATCTTTTGAAATAAAATCAACTACCTCGAGTTTCAGAGGGTCAAACGATAAGTCCAACTGGACCGCGTTTATGGGTCTTTGGATCCCATCAACGACAAGTTCGAGGGGAAACAACTTCCCTTGATAGACTGTTTTTTGAGATGAACTATTAAATTCAGCGGTTTGTGGCGCAACGTAAAAATATGAATTAATCAATTTATATTCCCCGTAGACAGTAAGCGCGGAGACTCCAGTAAAGATGAGAATAAAAACCATATTGAGCAACATCGTGCCCAATCCCATTGCGTGACCCGTTTTTAAATCCCGAGTACAATGCCTGCAATTTTTACCTGCCCCCTGAAGGCGACACAAAAAACATATTTTCCGCTCCGGAAATATCAACCACCAGAGAGGGTATGCAAGGACTAAAAACCATCCAAACAGACTAAAAAAATGCACCAAAAGCCATGCAAGAAGACCAAATAAAAGAGCCTGAATGATTAGCTTGTAATAACTCGTGACACGCATAAACTAGGAACTGTAGAACAATAGTATCGAAAAATCTCTTAAATTACAAATTTCGTCAGTATTCACATCACACCTACTCACTGCCCCTCCCCCTTTTCTCACCTCTCTCCATTCATATGTCCAATTTTTGACTCCGTCTAATAGTTCCCCGAATGATAATTGTGCATCTCCATTTGTGTCGTAGCGAACCACTGTAGAGGGTAATACAAGAGTAACTACTTCGTCCAAAAACTCCCGAGGAAATTCAAGAATGGTGCGAAGTACGGGGAACGGTGAAGGGATCGGAGTGGGAGTGCTTTGCGGAGAGGTAGACGATGAAGAAGAGTCAGATGTTGGGGTATTGGTTGGGCCAGGAGTTGGGGTGGGAGATATGGTAGGGGTCGGAGTGGGGGCTGAGGTGGGCGTTGGTGTAGGTGTGGGAGTCGGAGTGGGCGTGGGTGTTGGGATAAAAATACAGAGAGTAGTGTCATAAGAACAATCCGGATAACACGCAAGATATCCTATCGTATACCCTACGGTACTACAATCTTGTCCTCCATAATCCACATTATCACAGTCTTCTCCCCCCTCTTTCACATCATTCCCACAAATGCTTATTTGGACACTCGCGTTTATGGTGGTGGAACTGGTTAGTTGGGCATAAATAACCGCTCCGGACATCACAACAAAACCCATAATAGCCGCGACTAAGGTCACGATTCTGTATGATGGCACGCGATTCATTTCATGGGAAAAATAGGTAATGAGATACAGAACCGAATACAAGTAACCGAATCATTTTTTTTCTGTATGAGGTTTACGCAGATTGATTTCAATATTGAGGTATCGTTTTGCGATAAACACAACAAGAAGAAATGCAATAACTCCTGCTATTCTCTGAGGCCAGGGAGCAAACTCTCTCCAAAGAGAAAGTGCTTTGAAATATACCCCCTCAAATGCACTTCCAGGAACGACAGTAAAATAGAGTTTTGCCGCAGCTGCGATCCCCACACGCGTTGTTCCGTCAGCGCTTTTTGAGTTTGGAAATCCTTCTACATATGCAAAATATTTACCGGGTTCAGTTCTAATGGGAAGATTTAACTTGATTGAAACATCTTGAGATTCTCCTCCTTTTAAACGAAATGATTTCGGAGAAAAAATAAACCAATCGCGTTCAGGAAGAAGTTCGGGCTGATTGTTGTGGTAGGCAATGCGGATTCCATATTCTGCTTCCACGTCTCCCGTGTTAAAAACAGTAATTGAAGGAAGGGTATAAATCGTTCCTGGCTTTAGCTCTTGATCAACCACAATCTTTCCGGTACCCACTCCTACGCCAATTTTTGCTTGGGAAATCTGAGGGAAGAGAATGACGAATAGAGAAAAAAGGAAAATCCAAGAAACATGCTTCATGTCAATGATTATATCTAAAATACGGATTATTTGCTATTACGAGTTACGAGACTATGACTAGTTATGGCAATGCTGCTTGAACCGTCACGTCAACATTTTGCTGAACATAGCTTGCGGTCGACGTGGGGGTAGTGATGGCAAGGTCAAATGTTTGAGTCCCTGCCGCTGCCACTGATGCCGCCAAAGTGCTATAGGAAGTGGTAAGTGCGGTGTAATTGGTGGGAGGAGATCCGCAAGTTGCCGTACAAAATTGGTGGACATATTGATTTGCCCCAGCGGAACCGGCGATTGTCCAGTTTGCGCTGTCTTGACCTTGAATATTAAACTCGACCGTCACATTACCATCGTTGGTTGCGGTTTGTAAATCTCCGGGGTTTGTGTCTGCTGTTGTGTTAAGAGCCAATGTACCATAAGCCACGGTGCCATCTGCAACAGAAACAGAAATATTTTGTACAGTGACAGTAGCGGTTACGTCTGCTGTTTCAGCCGCATATACAGGGAACAGGACGGTAAAAGATGCAAATAAAAGTGCCGTTGTCATTGCCAATCCTTGCTTTAAGCCTCGTTGAACTTTGATTGAAATATGCATAATGATAAAACCAATAGGTATCGAATTTACAATATAGATCTAGTTAAACAGACCGCGAGAAGCCTGTCAAGAGGAGAATATGTGCGATCGTATCATATATTGTTCCAGAGCCTTAAAATAACTGAGAAGCGTACTGCGAGAAGGGTGGAAAAGGATGGAAAATAATTGATGTTCCTACACCTCAAAAAGGGAGGGTGAGCGCTGTCTCTGCATTTCCGGAATCTTCCATGTACATCTGCCATTCCACGGGAATTCGTACTTTTCCCATTTCATTCATGTAGAAGATTTCTTTTTTTTCAATCCCATACTCAAACAGGCGTTTTGTGACCATCACGTCATCCATGCAGTATTTTTTGAGCTCTTCCCATTTTCCTTCTTTGTAATAATCTATCGCCATGAGTCCGTGGCCTGTCTTTTTTTCATTCAGTGTCGCAAATGCAACGTCATTTAACCCTATGCGACGACCTATCTTTTCACGAATGGCGTCCAAAATATCAAAATGAGAAAGTCTTTCGATGTCTCCTGGGTAGTATGCCTGCAGGACAGGAAGGTCGAAAGTTCGAATATTGTATCCTACGATGTAAGACGCTCCCTCAAGAAGTGGGAAAAGGAGGGATAATTCATCTTCGGTAAAAACACGCCCCGTTTTGGTGGCGTAATCATATGCTGCAACCACTGTCACGCCGAGCTTTTTGGGTTCATCAAACTCTCGAAAGGTATGCTTTGTTTCAATGTCTATTACGATCGGGAACCGTGCCATGATTTAGTTTACTCGAATTTGCATTTCTTTGATGATCTCTACTTCGAAATGGTTATGAAGATCATCCAAACTCGGCTGAGAGCTTGAAACACTCGAGGTGTTTATCTGCTGTTGAAACCCATAACGAAGCTCGTCCACAAGCTTGAAGAAAAGCTCTTGCTCTTGCTCAGGAAGCTTTGAAAACTCTTGGCGAAAAAAATCGTCTAACTTTCCCAAACTCCATAATGCACCGATAAATTCAGGGTTTTTAAAATCCAAATCTGCGATTTCTCCTGAGAGCGGACGAATTTTAAAGTTCATCATGCGAATGTCATGCATCATCGCGTGCGGCGCCGGGCGCTTGGAAAGTACGGTTGTTTGGAAGTGTTTGATTTTATCAAACAGATCCGTTCCAGAAGCTTTTTTCATAAGGTATACTAACGATATATGATTAAACAAACACTCCAAGCCGATCAAATAACAGCGATGAAAGCTCGAGACAGTGCTCGTTCTGACACGTTACGGTATATTCTAGCACAGATCAAAAATAAAGAGATCGATAGCCGGACTGAGCTTTCTGACGAAGAAACCATTCATATCCTTCGCAAAGAGGGGAAAAAACTCCAAGAATCTATTGCTTCGTTTCGCTCAGGAGGACGAGAGGACTTGGCGACAGAATCCCAAGCACAACTTGCTATTTTATCTAGCTACTTACCCGCTCAACTTTCTGGCGATGCGCTTACGACTCAAGTCAAAGCGATACTTGACGCAAATGCCGAGCTTGCACAATCAAACCCCAGTGCACTTATTGGAATTTGTATCTCGAAGCTTAAATCTGTTGCAGATTCTGCAGAGATTGCAACGTGCGTACGAAACCTGACTTCCTCATAACGGAATGAGCGGGTTTGGATTGTGGTATCGTAATATAATGCAACGCATCCGAAGAATTATCCTTCTGTTTCTGGTGGTTTTTTTACTTTCATCCCTCACGAGAAGTTTGGGAGAGTATCAAAACAATCAGTAAAAAAAAAAAAAAA
>CALESU010000144.1 GCA_937914905.1 uncultured bacterium | reverse complement strand
GGAGTTCAAATCCACCAAAACCAATTACGCATTTTTCAGAACTCTCTTCAATGATTGTTGCTTCTATATTGCGAAAGAACGAAACTGTTTTAAGAATATTTTGTGAATAAAGTACGACAAAGGAATCTTGCTTTTTTATCATGGCTTTAATTGTTGCACGAGAAGTACGATCTGATTTTTAAAGTTTTCAAATGAGTATTTTTCAGCAGATGTACGTGCTTTTTTTCTCATCTCTTCCTGTTTTCCTTGCGACAAGTTCTCAAATAGTTTCAATTTGTCAAGAAGTGCTTCAGGAGTAAGGTCGTGGTATAGATATCCATTTTCCGAATCGGAAACGGTTTCAATCAACCCACCGGAGGCGTAGGCGATTACGGGTACTCCATGCCCCATGGCTTCAATAGGAGCTATCCCAAACTCTTCATCAACTGAAGCAAATAAGAATGCTTTTGCGTTCAAATAGAGCTCGCGAAACGTATCGTCGTGGACTTCTGGCATGAATTCAACTGTATCTCCTGCGATACTTCTCAAATACTCCTCATCTCTTCCTTGGCCAATTATTTTAAGCTTAAACTTCGCTTTATTTGCCGCATGAATTAGTATGTCGATATGTTTTGCACGAGCCAAACGAGAAGTAGTAATGTAATAGCTGTCACGTTCCGGTGGAGAAAAAGAAACCGAAGCTTTCTTGGGGATGGAAACAGGAGGGTATATGACCTCAGACTCTCTTCGATAATATTTACTCACCCGCTTCTTAGTCTCTTCCGAGTTTGAAATATACTGATCCACGCGTTGAGAAGATAAGAAATCCCACATCCTCAGGCCATGATTGATCAAATGTCCGTAAATCCGTATTGGCCAGTATTTTTGCCACTCACGCGCTGTTTCGTAATAGTATAAATATCGAGGAGGATGGTGCATGTAACAGATATGGTGTGTTTCGGGTCTTGTGATAACTCCCTTGCACATATATGAACCAGAAGAAGAAATGACAAGATCATATTTATTCAAGTTAAAAGCCTCCCAGATATAGGGGGTGAGAAAACGGAGCGGGGAATAGAGTTTGTTAAACCAGGGGACGCGTTGTGCCCAAGATGTTTTTATGTTCCATCCCTTGAAATGCTTGGCATGGATTCCCAACGCTTCTGGGTTATAAAAAGAGGTCAGAACATCAGCTTCAGGGAATACTTCTTTTAAGGCAAGGAGAACTCGTTCTGCTCCACCAAACTCTTGGAGTTGGTCGTGGACGATGGCGATTCTTTTCCGCATAGCTATATTATACTGTGCTGTATGCATATTCTCCAAACTATTATTCTTGGAATCGTGGAAGGAGTTACTGAATTTCTTCCCATATCGTCCACCTTTCATCTCATTTGGACATCGCATTTTTTAGGTCTTCCTTCGAACGATTTCGTGAATCTGTTCAATGTTGTGATCCAAGGAGGTGCGATCCTTGCGGTAATATTTCTGTTTGCCAAAGAAGTACTTACGAATAGCGCCTTGTTTCTCAAATTGATCATCTCGTTTATTCCCACTGCAGGAGTTGCATTATTGTTTTATAAAATAATAAAATCAGTTTTTTTCGAACAAATATTTTTTACCACTTCAGTTTTTGTACTCGTTGGATTACTCTTTCTGTTGGTTGAATATTTGATCAGTAAAAAAATAGTCTCGCCTTCCCATGAAATAAAAGAACTAGCGTGGAAACATGCACTTTTGATCGGATTTTTTCAAGCACTTGCGATTGTTCCTGGCGTATCTCGAGCAGGAGCGGTCCTCGTGGGAATGATGTTTTTAGGGTATAAAAGATCTGAAGCAGCCAAGTATTCGTTCATGCTTTCTGTCCCCACCATTCTTGCAGCATCGCTGTACGATGCGTTCAAGATGCGAGATGTCATTTTAGCAAGTTCCGACGGTATCTTTACCCTTATAATAGGATCAGTCATTGCATTCATAAGTGCACTTTTGTGTGTAAAGTGGCTTATCGCGTATTTGCAAACGAATTCCCTCGCGATCTTCGGGTGGTATCGGATTTTGCTTGGTATACTATTGTTACTTTTTCTGATACTGTCCCCGTAGTTTAACGGATAGAATGTGGGCTTCCGGAGCCTATGATGGCAGTTCGAGTCTGCCCGGGGACACGGGCCTGTAGCTCAGTTGGTAGAGCGTACGATTCGCATTCGTGAGGTCAGGGGTTCGACTCCCCTCAGGTCCACAAACGGCAGAAAAATTCGATAGAATTTATAGAGATAGGTCGGTATAATGAGCGTCAGTAGCTCAGTGGTAGTAGCACTACTCTTATAAAGTAGGGGTCGATGGTTCGAATCCATCCTGACGCACTTATTTGACCAAGTATTGCCGAGATGGCCAAGGTGGTCACGGCGGGCCCTCCGAAACGGAGGGTCAGATGTAAGTTAATAAGTTTGTCTTTAATAATAAATTGCTATTTCAGCCGAGATAGCCAAGGTGGTCACGGCGGAGGTCTGAAAAACCCCAGATGTCAGTTCGACTCTGACTCTCGGCACACACATGTTTTTCCATGTCTGTATTCTTATTTCTAATAAGGATAATCGACTATATATCGGGTATACAAGTAATCTAGAACGGAGAATTGAGCAGCATAATTCAGGATAAACAGACTCTCTCAGAAACAGAAGACCTCTTTAGCTTATTTACTTTGAAGCATTCAGAACAAAACAAGAAGCACTTCGTCGAGAAAAATTCTACAAATCAGGGAGAGGTCATGAAATTTTGTATAACCAACTCGATATTACTTTGAAAGAATATACTCACGGCGTGCCCTCCGAATCGGAGGGTCAGATGTCAGTTCGACTCTGACTCTCATCACTTTTTCTGCTCCACAAATGTATACTTGTAGCATGCGATGGAGACATTCTCTCGAGGCAATAATTTTCCTGATACTATTCATTTTTGCCCTCTTCATCCGCTCGCTTCATTACTCAGAAGCAGTGAATTTCTCCACCGATCAAGCAACATTTGCCACTGAGTCTTTGGAAATTTGGGAGAACAAAGAGGTTCGTCTGATTGGGCCTTCCATCTCTATGAAAACCATGGGGAGAGAGCTGTTTCAAGGTTCAATCACGTACTATTTTCAACTCCTCTTTTTACTTCCTGCCCAATTTGATCCCATCAAAGCATCTTATCTCTTTACCCTATTTGCTACTCTCATGACAATACCGCTTTACTTTGGGTCCAGATTCCTTCTGGGTAAGTACGGAGCGTTGATACTGACTGGAATCTATGCATTCATGCCACTCTATATTGACTACACACGATTTCTTTGGAATCCTACGTTTCAACTTTCATTAACTCCTTTACTTGTCTTGTGGATGGGGCTTTTTGCGAAATACCGTAAGTGGTATTTATTTGCGCTGATTCCATTGTGGTGCGGAATATTATTGCAGTTCCATTATCAGTATGTGATTGTGACCGGTGGATTATTCCCATATTACATCGTGATAAAAAAGAACGGATGGAAAGCTGGTGCATTATTTTTTGCCAGTTTTTGTGTGGGGTATTCTCCCATGATCTTGTTTGAACTACGCAATCAATTTTACAATCTTCAAACACTGTGGCTTTACATTACTCATTGGGGAAATGTGTTTTCAAAAGGAGTAGGTTCGAGCTTCCAATATTATTACTTTATTTCTATTGGTATTGTAGGGTTACTCCCTCTTCTTCGCATGATGAGAAAATGGATTTCACATAAGAACAGCATTCTTTTCGTGATGATGCTCGGAATCTATGCATTGGCGATTTACATTCCTCGTCCGAGCAATGCGAAAGGGATGGTTGAAAATTGGAACGTACTTTATGAAGAGGACGTTCACAAGATCATTCGTGAACAAAATCTTACCAATTTTAATATCATCAATCTTGGTTATGATACCGTTGCCATGGTACAAAAATATTATATGAAGAAAGAAGGGGTGCGGGAAAATTGGGAAGATTACTATAACAATAAACACCTCTTTATAATTGTTCGAAAAGGATACGATTATATGAAAGATCCAGCTTATGAGATCAATACATTCACACCCTCAAACGTGGTGGAAAAATGGAGTCTGAATGATACTTTTGAGTTGATTCTTCGATCCCGCGAGTTGCCATAATGGGCTTGTTGGAGCGTGGTGAGTTTGTTATACTTGAAACTCGATTAGTTATGGATTAAGTATGCGGTGGTAGTTCAGTTGGTAGAACGTCTCCTTGCCAAGGAGAAGGTCGAGGGTTCGAGTCCCTTCCACCGCTCATACAAGTATATCGGTTCTAGACTAACTGTCAGTAATTACTCTCCTTCGCACATGCTCAGGTTCGTAAACTGACAGTATGCCTTCCACCGCTCACATACCTCTTTCACTCAAAATCATGAGGGCCCTTTCAAACACTCTTCGGTCAATATCAAATGTTAACCGTTTGGGTACTTGTGCCTCTAGTACAAACTCCGCTTGCTCAACTTCATGATCATGATCTTCTGTCGTTCCCGAAACATACTTCATGAGATAGTAGGAAACCGTTTTTCTATGACGCTTGGCTCCTTGTGAGAACCAATAAGAAGTGTCGAATGCTTGAGGGTGAACAATCTCGGCCACAACACCTCCTTCCTCTCGTACTTCACGGATTGCGGCTTCAGAAAAGAGCTCTCCTTCAACCTTATCCGCAACATGTCCTTTGGGGAAACCCCAATGGAGTGCTTTATTGTGCCGAACAAGAAGCCAGAATCTCCCTTGAGAAGTAGTTTGAAATACTAAACCCCCTGCAGAGTATTCTTGTACCACGTATAAAATCGGTTAATGGTTAGCGATAGTAAGTCGCAAACACGAACGCGGTGATCCCGATAGCAGAGACAATGATAAAAATGACACCTGCTTGGATGATGGGACTTTCTTGTGGGTGTTTTGCTTTCACTTGAGGAGCGGTTTTAGGTTTTGCTTTCGCTGTGACTTTTGCTTTTGCTTTTGCCATATTAATAAAATTGGTAATTACTTACAGCATACGCAATTGGTGATGGAGATGTCAAGAGAGGATTTTGATTATAAGCAAGGTAAGATATGGGTCCCGATAGATTCTCCCAAAAGTGCTTTCGTAATGGCGCCTAGCATTGTCCCATCAATGATATGGCTTTCAATTCTTTTTTCAGCTAACCGCACCATTTCTTCAACTTTGAGCTTCATTCCTCCCGTCACATCAGTTTGTTCAGACGTCTGAAGAGAGGTGATTGAGTGCATACTTTCAGGAGTGATTTTTGCAATAACATTTCCCTGTTCATCAAGCACTCCAGGATAGTTACCCGCGTGAATAATGGTAACTGTGTGATGCAAGGCAAGCAGTTTCTCCGCCAGACTTCGAAAGAGAGTATCCGTCGACAGGATAGTTGACCCAATCTCTGAATCCGCAATCACATCACCGTAAATCACAGGAATATAGTTTTTTTGAAGCATCGTTTCAATGAGAGACACATCATACGTATTTATGTTCTTATTACGTGTCGAAATAAACGCAGAGGGTTGTACGGAAAAGGCAGGTAATTGTGCGCTTAGTAATGATTCGATCACAATCTGGTTCAAACGCATCGCATCTTGATGAGTGACACAAGCGCCATATAACCCCTCTTCATTTGAAAATCCATCCATCGTGCCATACATGTGAGCGGATTGGTGAGCGAATGAGCCCGCCCCATTTCCCAACAAAATTCGCTTTTCTGGCATTTGTTTTCGTGCGTGTGCGATTTCTTGAGAAATCCTGTCAATCTCAGAATGCAATGCTGTTCGCGTTTGAGATTTGTCCGTGATGAGGGATCCACCTAATTTGAGAAAAGTAATCTGCATGTGTTTTGGGTATTAAAACAAGTGTTCCGAAACTTCTCGTACTCCTACAGAGGGTTCATTTGTTATTGTTTGTGCTACGCACGAAATATCATTTAATCGTTTTTCCACTTCTGCAGAATCCTTTTGTTCGCAAATCACATGGACATTTGCTCCCGCATCTATGGAGAAATATGCTTGCAATTTATCCGTTTTTCGCCAATCTCGGATTTGTTTAATGATCTCGATCGTTCCCGGCTCCCAATAATACAAAGGAGGGGTTGAGGTCATCATGATCGCGTGCATTGAAACGGTATCTGCTTCAATAGCAACTCCCAGCTTTTCAAAGTCTCGGTCTCGGATTGCGTCTCGAGTGGAAACGATTCGTTGTTGCATTTC